>JAJQGZ010000130.1 GCA_021200075.1 Clostridiales bacterium
ATTTAATGCATTTTTAACATAAAGCATACACAGATTTAATTGAATACAGATAATATAAAGTCAGTCAAAATATTTTTTTAACCTAATCTTAATAAAAACTTAATTCACGGAGTTTAATATATTCTATGACCATATTTAATATCTTATTCCTTGTCGGCGGACTTGCAATGTTCCTGTTCGGTATGAATCTTATGAGTTCAAGCCTTGAAAAGATAAGCGGCGGCAAGCTTGAAAGTATACTTGAAAAAATGACTGATAGTCGCATAAAAGGCGTTATTCTCGGTTTGTTCGTAACCGCCGTTATACAGTCTTCGGGCGCCGTTACGGTTATGGCTGTCGGATTTGTAAACAGCGGTATTATGGCTCTCAGGCAGGTAATCGGCATAATAATGGGTGTCAACATCGGCACAACCGTTACCGCCTGGCTTCTTTCTCTTACCGGGATTGAAAGCTCAAATGTTTTTATTAATTTGTTGAATCCAGCCTCTTTCGCCCCTATTCTTGCAATTATCGGAGTTGTGCTGATTTTCTTTTGCAAAACGCAGAGGAAAAATACAGCCGGATATATTCTTTTTGGCTTTGCGCTTCTTCTTATGGGTATGACTCAAATGAGCGATTCAATGTCCGTCTTGGAGGATATGCCTGAGTTTACGAGCCTGATTGTGAAATTCTCTAATCCGGCTTTGGGTATACTTGCGGGATTTTTGCTCACCACGGTATTGCAAAGTTCGTCGGCTTCTGTCGGTATTTTGCAGGCGCTTTCAAGCACCGGTGCAATAACGGTATCCACGGCTTTTCCTATAATTCTCGGGCAGAATATCGGCTCGTGTATAACCGTGCTTATATCTTCGATCGGCGCAAATAAAAATGCTAAGAGAACAGCGCTGTTCCATTTGGTATTTAATGTAATCGGAGTTGTGCTTGCGCTCGGTTTGTTCTACGGGCTTAACGCCGTGCTTTCTTTCCCGTTCTTTGATTCCGTTGTCAGTCCGGCTTCAATCGCTGTAATTCATTCCGTATTCAATATTTTCGCCACGGTTGTGCTGTTCCCGTTCGGCAATAAGCTTGAAAAACTTATGTATGTCTTTATCAAGGACGATGAGCAAACCGTTTCTGAAACTCAAACTAAGAACACTAAGCAGGAAACTCCGTCGCTTCCCGATGAACGCTTCATTATTTCTCCGACCTACGCTCTCGATAAGGTAAAGGATAAGTGCGATGAAATGGCGCTTCTTGCCGAAACCAATGTTAAAATGAGCCTTGAATTTATAAAGGTTTACAGCAGAATTAAGGATGAAAAAATAAAATTGAACGAGAAAAAGCTCGATGCCTTTGAGGATGAGCTTGAAACATATCTTATCAAAATAAGCGCAATGGATTTTGCAACTGATGATTCAATGCGAATAAACAAATATTCCCACGCTGTCGGCAATTTCGAACGAATAGGCGACTATGCGGCGAATATCATCAAAACAAAGAGGAAGATGCACAAGGATAAAATACATTTTTCCGAGGACGCAAACCGTGAGCTTGAGATTATGAGCAGAGCGGTTCGTGAAATTATGGAAAATTCCGTAAACGCTTTTATCAATGATGATCTTATGCTTGCGATGTCCGTTGAGCCGCTCGAGCAGGTGGTTGATAATCTCAAGGCACAGCTTCGTGAAAAGCACAGTAAGCGTATGGAAAACGGAGAATGTACAATCGAGAATGGAATGTTATTCTTTGATATAATCAATTCATTTGAAAGGATAGCGGATCACTGCTCAAACCTTGCGGTATGTATTATCGAGCTTTCGCAGGGCAGCTATCAGACGCATAGCTATTTGAAAGGAATTAAAAATTCCGATAACAAAACATTTATGGAGCAGTTTGAAGCTTATCTTGAAAAATACAGTATTAATACACGCTGATAATCGGCGAGTATATTAATCTGATTATGTACGGGAGGCGTAAATATGGATACACAGCCGTTGATTTATATCGTTGAGGACGATGCTTCAATAAGGGAGTTGGAGGTTTATGCTCTCAAAAATTCCGGATTTGAAATTAAAGGCTTTTCCGGCGGAAAGGAATTTTTCTCCGAACTTGAAAAGAAAATCCCCCGATTTGATTCTTCTTGATATAATGCTACCCGAGGAGGACGGTTATTCGGTTCTTTCAAGGATTAGGAATACTCCTCAGTATAGTGCAATTCCCGTTATTATGGTTACGGCAAAGACAAGCGAGATTGATGTCGTAAAAGGGCTTGACGCAGGAGCGGACGATTATATAACAAAGCCGTTCGGTGTTATGGAGCTGGTTTCAAGAACAAGGGCGGTGCTCAAAAGAACTGCCAAAAAGGAAAAGACCGTTCTTATTTACAAAAATATCGAGCTTGATGAAAACAAGCATACCGTGCTTGTGGATTCAAAAGAAATCGACCTTGCATATAAGGAATACGAGATATTAAAGCACCTTATCCGTAACAAGGGCATAGTCCTTACAAGGGACAGATTTATGGAAATAGTATGGGGATATAATTTTGAGCAGGGCAACAGAACTGTCGACGTTCATATCCAGTCGCTGAGGAAAAAGCTCGGCTCGGCAGGTGAGCATATCAAAATCATAAGAAATGTAGGCTATAAGGCCGGTGATTAAGTGATAAAAAAACACTGATTAAAATACTTGCTTTTGCAGTTGCGATTATCGCCGTTACAGCATTGATAGTTTCTGCCGTTTTTTATTCCTACAGCAATACTCTTGTAAAAGAAAAGCTCTGCTCGGCGGAATCTGTTGCCGAGGCTTCTCTTGAGGAGTACGGCGATTTTTTTTTGTCTCAAATTACAGAGGACAATATGCGTATAACTCTTATTGATTCCGACGGCAATGTTCTTGCCGACAGTGTTGCCAACGCTTCAACGGCGGAGAATCATTCCGACCGAGAGGAATTTAAGCAGGCAGTCGAAAACGGCGAAGCGTATATTACCCGATATTCCGATACGGAAAATGAGAATGTATATTATTATGCAAAGCTTCTTTCAGATTCCACGGTACTCAGAGTTTCAACCGAGGAGGTCGGGGTGATAGAATTTTTCGGCGATGCGCTTATATATGTTGCTCTTGCCATTGTATTTGTAGTCGCACTTTCGGCGATTGTCAGCGTCGCCGTAACACGCAGTATTGTCAAGCCGGTTGAGGAGCTTACGGATAATCTTGACAATCTCGACGATATAAAAACATATGACGAGCTTCAACCGCTTGTCGATTCTCTGAAAGAGCAGAAAATCCGTCAAAAAGCGCTTAATCATCAAAAAAGCAGTTTACTGCAAATGTCTCGCACGAGCTTAAAACTCCGCTTACATCAATAGCGGGATATGCAGAGCTTATAGAGACCAGTATGGCAAAGCCGGAGGATGTAAAGCCGTTTGTTTCTGTTATCAGGAAACAGGCTTTGCGCCTTGTAAGTCTCAGCGAGGATATAATCAAGCTTTCCCAGATTGAGGAAAATGATACGCAGAAAATTGCGTTTTGAATCCGTGGACTTATATTCCGTTTGCCGTGAATGTGTCGAGGCTCTTTTTATCCCTGCTAAGAATAAAAGCGTTTTGGTTTTGCTTGAGGGCGAAAGCTGTTTTGTTAAGGGCAACGGCAGTCTCCTTGAGGAACTTGTATATAATCTTACCGATAACGCAATAAGGTATAATAAAGAAAACGGAAGCGTTCTCGTAAAGGTTTCAAAGGAAAATGACGCTGTCGTTTTAACCGTCAGCGATACGGGCATAGGTATTCCCGATAAGTACAAGGAGCGGATTTTTGAACGCTTTTTCAGAGTTGATAAAAGCCGCAGCAAGGCGACCGGAGGCACCGGTCTCGCTCTTGCAATAGAAAAGCATATTGTCAATCAGCACGGTGCAGAGCTTGCAATTGACAGTGTTTTGGGCGAGGGAACAACAATAACCGTAACATTTATTAATAAATAATAAAAAATGTATTGAAAATGTATTGAAAAATTTTGAGTTTTAGTATATTATATATCTGTAGATTATATTTAGACGGCGAAATATTCACTTTTTTGCCGATAAATTCTTTGGCTGGGGCAATCTGCACTCTTGTTAAAGACACAGCCGGAAAGGGTAGATTTTATGAAAAGAAAATCCAAACTCACAATTTTTAACAGAATACTTGCCGTGATTCTTGTTGTGTGCATAGCGGCTACCGCTTATGTAATCAATAAGTACCCTGTAATTACCGAGGCTACGGAAGCTGAAAGCACCGACGCTTCTTTCTCTGAGGAAATCAATATTGACGAGCTTGTTGCAGGTACTTACGGCGGTGTGGAATTTAATACTATTGAGGATGTTGTAAATTATTATGTCGAGGCATATAATTATACAAAAACTCTTACCGCAGAATATACCGAAAACGGCGAAACTCAAACATATTACAAGCTTGTCGGCGAGGAAGAACTTAATGTCTCTAATGTTTTGGTAGAGGGTAAGTCTAATTCAATAGTTGATAATCTTGTTCCCGGTATTGTAAGCGGATTGTTCTCCAGCGACGTTATCGGTCTTGTTCCGTCAGGTAACAGGAATCCCGATCTTGATACGAGAACCGGAAGCAATGATACCGAATTTGACTGCACCACCTCTGCTCTTACCGCAGATGATGTTGCGGCCGCAAATGTTGTTGATAACGGAGACGGTACAATAACCATTACTATCCAGCCTAAAACAGTTGTTCTTTCAATGCCGGGCGAGGATGCACAGGGTAAATTTTTCAATTCCCTCGGCGACATCACCAGCGTTGTTGAAAGCATCAGTGTGCTTACTTTCTCAGAGGGCACTATTGATGAAAACTTTGTTGTTACATATTCGGGCGGTACAGGCTCGGCTACCATTGATACAAGCACTAAGGAGATAACCTCCGCAGATTATGAAATGCTTGTTCATGTTGATGTTCAGCATGCATCAATTACCGTACTCAGGGATAAGAGTGCTTCGCTTGATATTACATATGCAAACCACTATCCGGCAAGCGATGAATATCTTGAGGAAACAAAGGGTATTACAAGAAACTGATTATGTCTTGCTTTTGCTAAGATTCAGCATTTAATTAAAGGGACTGTTCCGTTTTTCGGAGCAGTCCTTTAGTATAATATAATGGGAAATAATTAAGCTTATAACGGAAAAAAAGATTTAACGAGCTATACACCAGAGCTTATGAACGCTGTCATATTGAATACAGCGATTTTTTAAATATGGAGGAGCAGAGCATTCTTGCTTCTCTTTTTTTCCCTGCGTTTCGTGGGGCGGATATGAGTCGACGGAAAGGGTTGTTGCCGCTTTCGGAGAGGGGACTCAAAAGGAAAAATTCCCAATATCGTGTTTTTGCGCCGCTCTGGTTTCGGCAAAATTTGCGGATTCTCTTACTCACCGTGACTTCCTCGGCGCCTTGATGAACCTCGGCATAAAGCGGGAAATGCTCGGCGATATTGTTATTGATGATAATTGCGGCTATATTTTTTTGCCTTGATAAAATCGGGGATTATATAATTGATAATTTAAAAAAGGTAAAGCATACCTCCGTTTCGGTAAAACTCGCCGATTCTCTGCCTGAAAAGCTCGGCACTCCTCTGCCTGAAAAGGTGTATATTCTCGCTTCGCTTCGTCTCGATGTTGCGGTGAGTGCGGTTTATAACCTTTCAAGGAAGCAGACTTCACAGCTTCTTGCAGGGGAAAGGATTTTTGTCAACAGCCGTCAGGTTTCAAACGCATCGTATATACTCAAGGACGGCGATACCGTTTCCGTTCGTGGGAGCGGGAGATTTGTTTTTCAGGTGTGGAGCATAGGACTAAAAAAGACAGACTTGCTGTTATGATAAGAAAATGCTAAAGCTCTGTAAAACCAAAAAGCTTTGATTTTACAGAGCTGATTTTATTATTCCTTGTGGGCGTTTTCATAGGCGTTTCGTATATCCTCGGGCATATCATCGGGAGAGATATTCTTCAGCCTGTCCTCGTTGCCGTCCTTGATTGCCTGTTCGTAGTACTAGCATTTGAAGTTTATCATATCAAGCACTCGGTTCATTCCTTCAATTTCTGCTTCAACGCTTTCCTTTTGCTTCAAAAAAAGCTCTCGTCGCTGCTTATATGTTTCGCTGCCCTGCGAGCACCATTCCATAAATCGCTTAATATCCTTTATTTCAATTCCGGATTTTTTTAAGCACTCTATCACTCTGATAGTTTCAAGCTCGTTGTCGCCGAATTGCCTTATGCCGGAGTTGCGCTTTATGTTGCGAAAAAGTCCCTCTTTGTCATAATACCGCAGGGTGGAAATCGGCAACCCTGTCATTTTTGATACTTCTCCCATTGCGTACATTTTCTTACTTCACGTTCACAATTTTTTTGAGCCTGTAAAATAAAGTGTGTAAGTTAGGAAAACAGCTTGCACACTT
>JAJQGZ010000023.1 GCA_021200075.1 Clostridiales bacterium
TTACACAACGATAAAAACTATTCATAAAGTTTTAGACGATACACGGTACTACAAAATGCCCTTGTCTTATATGCGTTTTTTCAACCGATACCAACCGAATAAGCTATATTTATTCGGTTTTTTAATATTGTTGGGTATGTCAGAAATCCGTAGGGGCGGATATTATCCGCCCGCTGTAAGCTTATCCCAATATTTCAAAAGAACCATATTTTGTCAAAAAACAAGCCCCGTGAAAGGGCTTGTAAAATAGTTGTTTGTAAATGGGTGTATAATTTATCAGTCCGCATTGGCGAGCCATTCATATTCAGGAACATAAATTCTGGTTTTGTCCCACGGGTCGCCGTCAAGATGACGAATAAGCCATACATAATACATTTCAAATCCTGGTGCCGTAACCTGCTGGTGAGCGTTTCCGCCCCTTATGCAAAGGCAGCTTCCGTTTTCCATTTTATAAGGCGTATCGCCCTCAAAGCCTGCGCCGAATCCCTCCGGACGGTCAAATTGATAGTAGTAAAGCTCCGGCTGAGGATGATGATGCGGCGGATAGCTCGACCATCTGCCGGGCTGATTGAACACCTCGCCCATAACCATATTTGAATACGGTGCATTGTCAAGGTCAAACATTGTTGATACTATTCTGTGGCCTGTACCGTTCCACTGACCCTTGCCGAATTCCTGGTACAGGCAATTGTCGGGATTGTAAAATACACTTTCCCATATCTTGTCATTGTCCGTCATTTGAACAAGCACTTCACTCTCGACAAATGCCGTTACGCTTGCCTTTGTGCCTTTGCAAAAATGCACGGCGTACGGCTTCTTTTCAAACGGATTAGCCCTTTGGCACTCTTCGTTGATATTGTCGCCCACAGTAAAGCGAACCTTTCCGGAAAGTAAAAGTATAGCACATTCGTTATTTTCCTCAAGGATATTGAGTACTTCGCCGTTTTTGAGCTTTTTGACATAGATGTCCATAAGCATTTTGGGATTAACACCATTCATTTGGCAAAGAATTTTCTTTCCGTTTTCATCATATTGCGGTTTGTAAAGCATATTGATTACCTCTTCATATTTTATTCGCCGTAAAGCGTAATTTGCATTTTGGTATGGTTATTATTCGTGAATCGGAGGATTCGGCGACGGGTGATAGTTGGGAACTATATCTTTGAGCTTTTCCCCTACATTGTCGTCGTTTATGTCGTTAAGCTCTTCAAGCATTTTTTCAAATTCCTTGGTGTTTATTACCATAGGACGGTTTACGAATATTTTTTCGTTGGCTGTTTTTTTGCCTCGTTTTCATCTCGTCGTCCATTGAAAGCTCCTCGTAAAGCTTTTCTCCCGGACGCAGACCAGTAATTTTTATTCCGATTTCTTCAACCGTGTATCCGGAAAGCTTGATGAGATTTTCAGCCAAATCCATAATTTTAACAGGTTCTTCCATATCAAGCACAAATACTTCTCCTCCCTTTGCAAGTCCGCCTGCCTGGCAAACAAGCTGTGCCGCTTCGGGGATTGTCATAAAATATCTGGTAATATCCGGATGAGTTACGCATACGGGGCCGCCGTTTGCAATCTGTTTTTTTTGAATATCGGTATAACGGAGCCGTGAGAGCCTAAAACATTGCCGAAACGCACTGCCGCATAGCAGGTGTTTTTGCTTTTTTCGTTCATATACTGAACGATAATTTTCGTAATTCTCTTTGTAGTGCCTATTACATTTGTGGGGTTTATCGCTTTGTCGGTAGAGAGTATCACCATTTTCGGAATCTTGAATTTATCCGCAGTTATCGCAACATAGTATGTACCGAATACATTGTTCTTTACCGCTTCGCACGGAGAATCCTCCATAAGCGGAACATGCTTGTGTGCGGCGGCGTGGAAAACAACATCTGGGTGAAATTCCTCGAACACTTCGTTTAATCTGTCAATATCCCTTACCGAGCCGATACGGACATAAATATTGATTTTATCCGCATATTTTTCTTTCAGATCCATTGCAAGCTCAAACGCAGTATTTTCGTAAATATCGAATATTACTATCGTTTTGGGATTATACCTTGCGCACTGCGTACAGATTTCCGAGCCGATTGAACCGCCTCCGCCGGTTACCAGTATGGTTTTGTCTATCAGATAGCGGCATACTTTTATATCCAGCTTAACCTCGTCCCTTGCAAGCAGGTCGGTTATGTCAACTTCCTTGAGTTTGTTATAACCCGTGCTGTTTTTAAGTATATCTTCAATAGACGGAGAAATTTTAATTTTCTTGCCTGTTTGCAGGGCAATGTTGAGTATTTTGTTTTGACGGGCTTTGGTTGCGGACGGTATGCAAATAATGATTTCGTCAACATTGTATTTTTTGCAACATCGGGAATATCGTTGCAGTTGCCCGCAATTTTGATATTGTTAATTCTTTTTCTGTACTTTGCGGGATTATCATCAATTGCCACAATGGGAATATACTTTTGTGATTGGTTCGATTTCATATCGTCGATAACGGTGTTGCCTATATATCCTGCACCGATTCTCGGTAGGCAAGCGGAGAAAATCATAAATATCAAGCAAAGCAGATAAGCGTAAAACGGAAGTATTTTGTTTGCGCCGAGAATGCTTTTAAACAGCACCTTGTCAACGACAAACAGCATTGTTGTGTTGACAAAAGCCGCTACCACGCATGACACTATTTCGTCCACTCCGGCAAAAGTCCACACGCTCCTGTAAAGCTTGAAGCACATATTGACAATTACGACAATTGCACTCAGCAGGAAAAAATGTAGGTAATTAAACAGTAACGACGAATATCCTATGCTGAAAATTTTACCGCCGTTTACAAAGTAACAGCTTGCCGCATTTGATATTGCAAACATAGCTATATCAATAATGACAAGTAAAAACTTTTTTCAGATTACCGCTTACTTTTTTATTTGTATCGTTTTCGTTCATTTTCCGTCTCCTCGGGTTTATTATATTGCGTTTGATGAGCTTTAAAAAAATTATTTAGCTATGAGTTATAATAACTATTTATTCTTCTTTTTGGCTTTAGTTTTTTTGGTAACTGCTACGAATACGGAAATTACAGCTGTGCCGAAAATTATTGCAATAGGTATGGCAAAAAGCTGTTTGTTTTGTTCAAGCGCCGTGACATTTACTCCCATTCTCGTAAGCGTGCTTTGTATATTTTGCTCGGTTGTCACAACACTGTTGTTTGCTGTTCCCACCACTTTTCGGGTGGTGTTTTGTTCAACCTTTGTGACATCTCCCTGCGCTTCGATCACGGTAAAATCGCATTGGTTATAAAGGTCGTCGTTTGCGCATACGACAACCGTTGCCGTGCCTGTTCCGACTGCGGTTATTTCTCCGCCGTATCCTATTTCGATAACGCCTTCCTCATCGCAGAAATAGCCCACAACCGTTTGAGCGTCGGCAGGTTCGACTGTGTATTGCAGTTCAACACTGTCGCCGATTTGCAGCTCGTATGTAGAAGCGTAAATTTCAAGCGAATCAAGCGAATCGAGCGTGTTTTCGCTTTCCAGCTCGGTTGTTTGTTCGGTCGTTGTTTCTGCTGTTGTCGTTTCCTGCGTGGTTGAAGCTGTTGTGCTTTTCTGCGTGGTTGAGGTTGTTGACCTTTTTGTTGCGGTTGTTGATTTTTTCGTTGTTGTGGTGGTGGCTTTCTTTGTTGTAGTTGCGGTTGATTTTTTCGTCGTTGTCTTTTTCGTAGTTGATTTTTTTGTTGTCGATGTTGTCGTTTTTTTGGTGGTAGTGGTATTTGTCGTAGAGGAAGAACCTGCCACGCTTGAATAATTCGGTGAAGCGTAGCCCATTATCGAGCTGATATTGTTATACGGCTTTGAGCCGTTTTTTGTATATTCCCTTGCCTTTACCTTGCCCGAGCAGTTACCCTCTATTGTGTAAACCGTACTGCCTGACACATAATTGATAATCCCCACATGCTGACTTGAATCGTTACCGCTCCAATCAAAGAACACAAGGTCGCCTGCCGACGGAGTATAGTTCTCCGACGCTTCGTGGTATCTGCCTTTGTTTTTAAACCAGCTTATCATACTGTTGCAGTTTCCGCCGCTCGGTATTATTTTACCGTTAAGCGTGATGTCAAGCGCCGAGCCGGTTTGGTTAAAGCACCAAAGAACAAATGTGGTACACCATCCGCCCTGGTAGCCGTACCAGTCGCCATATTTTGATGTTGTTGAGGTGCCTGTATATCCCACCTCGTTCTTCGCTACGGATACTACCTTGTTTCTTATTTCACTTTCGTTTGCACCGAGTGCGGTGAACGGAACACAGCAGGAAATTAGTATCGACAGTGAAATTAATACGGTCAAGACCCTGCGCATATTCTTTTTTATCATACAGTACCATCTCCTGCCGATTCGGTAATTCGGTACATTGCCGTAATGTATATATACCTAATTATATTATATACTTATCGGCAAAAAAGTCAATATTATAATTTTACCGTAAATTAAGAGATGTTATTACAAATTATCGGATACTTCTGTATATATATGTACATTATTGTACTCAACTGCGGATTTATATTGAAAAAAGTCCTTCTCGGGTGTACAATTGATATATACAAAATGTACATTATTGCGCTGTGTTCGGCAAACAGCCAACTGAGAATTAAAGAGGGAAATTATGGAAAAATTAAAAAGCTGTGAATTTGAGCGTGTCACACTTGAGGAAGTCGGCGTTGACAGCTCTATGATAACCGAATTTTTAAACGAGATAAATGAAAAAAATCTCGGCTTGCAAAGCTTTACTGTTGTAAGGCACGATAAAATATGTGCGCAGGGATTTTACAAGCCGTACAATGCCGATTCTCCCCATGTGCTTTATTCGGTCAGCAAATCGTTTACATCAACGGCGGTCGGCTTTGCCGTGCAGGAGGGGCTTTTAAATCTCAATGATAAGATTGTAAAATTCTTCCCTGATTACATAATGACTAAAAGACCGTTTAACAGAATGTTGACAGTGCGTATGCTCCTCACAATGCGTTCCGACAAGCTCATCACAGTGCTTGATGAAAAAGAGGGCAGGGACTGGATTGCAAGCTTTTTCGGCGCACCGTTTATTCTTCCGCCCAATACCAAGTTTAATTACATATCCGAGAATACATCTATGCTCTCAGCTATAGTTTCCAAGGTTACAGGGATGAGCGTTGTAGATTATCTTTACCCCAGGATGTTTGAACCGCTCGGAATTGAAAAACCGTTTTGGGAAAGCGACGGAAAGGGCAACAATGCCGGCGGCTGGGGTCTGTATATGAAAAGCGAGGACATCGCAAAATTCTTTTTGCCGTTTATCCATTCGGGGAAATGGAAGGACGGCACTCAGCTTGTTCCGGAGCTGTGGGTAAAGGAAGCTACGAGGAAGCAGGTCGATTCCGTAACCGACGGATATATTGATAATATGGAGGGCTACGGCTATGGCTTTTGGCGCAATCCGCTTCCCAACAGCTATCGTGCCGACGGGCTTTTCGGTCAGCGCTGTTTTATGTTCCCGGAATATGACGCTCTTGTGGTTCTCAACTGCGGCGAAGCAGAGGATTATAAGGTAATGAAAGTGTTTTGGAAATATTTTCCCGAATGCTTCAAATACGGCACTCTGCCCGAGAATAAAGAAGCTCTCGACGAACTTAACAAAACAATAGATTCTCTGAGCGTTGAGGAGCTTGAACCCACGCCGAGGAACAGGGAGCTGGAGAAAAAAATATCCGGCAGGCTTATAAAATGCAAGTCGTCGAAATTTGTATCCGTAATCACGGTGACGATAACTCAAATGCTTTATAAAAAGCCGGGCGCAATCAGCGAAATGAAGTTTACCTTTGACGATGATAAGCTCCTGTTTTATTGGAAAGAAAAGGAATATGAAAACACTGTTGAAGTCGGTCTTAACGGCGAATACGGCGTGTCGCCGATAACGCTTGCCGATTTGCATTTTACCGCCTATTCAAAGGCTTCGTGGCAGGAAGACGGCTCGCTTTGCCTTTGGATCAGACCGATTGAAAGCGCACATGTCAGGAAGTTTACATTTTATTTTAACGACGACGATACCGTTAAGGTAAAAAATGATATGACCCCTACGCTCCAGGATTTAGTGGTTTATTATATGACTTTCAGCGGAAATCCGATTCGTGCAAACTCCACAGAGAATTTTGTAAAGGATGCGATTAAAAATCTCGGACTGCCGATTGTAGAACCGAATTTTAAAGGAAAATTCGTCGCCGACGATGAGTAAATTCAAAAGAATTATGGCCTCGCCCTACAGTATGTGCGATTCACAATTGTCGGAAAACGATTCTCATATATCAGATGTCTGTCGTAGGGGCGGATAGTATGTCAATAGGGACATGGTTTACAACTTTTTATCATTTCTCGG
>JAJQGZ010000052.1 GCA_021200075.1 Clostridiales bacterium
GTCATACGGAATTTATGTTTCCGGCATAAATAATTTTGACGAAAAGGACTGCGGCTCGTCAAGCGGATGGCTTTACAGCGTAAACGGCAAATATCCGTCAAAAAGCTGCGGTAAATACAAACTCAGCGAGGATGATACAGTTGTATTTTTATACACCTGTTGACAATAAATGCAGTGCCGAAATTCAGCTTTTCCCATTACGGCATCGTAAATAAATTCATACGGAGGTAAATAATATGAAAAAATTATTATCAATCACCACTGCCCTGTGCATAGCGGTAACAAGCTTGTTCACGGGCATCACCGCTTTTGCCGACACAGTCAGCCCGACAAAGTCGGAAATAAGCTCAAAAAATCACTGCCGCCGCATATCTTGACGCAGACGGCTCAACCTACACATACGAAAGTGTAGGAGATTTCCTCGCCTATGTTGTAAATTCGGGCAGAGCGACAGACTCATACAAGGAAGCGTTTGTTCAAAGTGTAAAGGATAATCTTGACGAAAATAACGCCAAGCTTATTACAACAAGCACCGAATGGTATCAGAACAGCGAAACCGGCGAATGGCTCTCAACCTCGACAAGCGTTGAAAGTCCTGCCGTTTACGGCGCAACAATCCTTGCTCTTTCCGCTCTCGGATTTGATGTGACAAATTTTAACGGCTACAATCTCGCTTCGTCTTTCGCAAATGTTGATTTGGAAAACAATGCGGACAATCCGTACCTTTACTGTCTCACCCTTTTGGGAGCCAAAAAAGCTGGGCTCGGCAGCGACTTTACAAAGAAAGTATGCGACAGCCTTGTAAACACATATTACACAACCGGCTCGGGTATGAACTACTACGGCTATTCCTGCGACAATACCGCACAGTTTATAATCGCCCTTGCGCCGTATTATGACAGCTACAAAACCGTTATCAACGACGCTCTTGCGGTTATTGAAAAATACGATGTAACCGGCGGTTACTGCTACAGCACGGATTACACCACGGCTAACACGGATTCCACCGCACTTGCGCTCGCCGCATATGCCGCCGTAGGCAACACGACAAAAGCACTGGAGATTTACTCCGAGCTTATCGCATTTGAAAGCAGTACAGCAGGCGTATTCACCTACGACGGAGAGGAAAACGCCTATGCGACAAGCGACGAACTTTTCGCTCTTGAAACATTGCTGAACGCTCTGCCTGCCTGCTATGAGGGTACAGCTACACATCTGTTGTAACCGCACCGACCTGCACGGCACAGGGTTACACAACCTACACCTGCGCGGTTTGCGGCGACACCTACACTGCAAACACCACAAGCGCAACCGGTCATACCTACGGCACTTCGGGCACAGCGGCAAAATGCTCGGTATGCGGTACCGCTAATCCGAATTACATCGTACCGACCGTAACCGGATTCAGTGTAAAATCAAGGACTACAACCTATATCAAGCTCACTTGGGACAAGGTTGAGGACGCGGACAGCTACATAATTTACAAATACAGCACAACCACCAAAAAGTACAAAAAAATATGCAACCGTAAGCAGCAGCAAGGTTACATACAAAGTTTCCGACCTCATAGCCGGAACGGTATACAGATTTAAAATAGCCGCCGTAGTAAACGGCACAACAGGCGAACAAAGCGATGTACTGAAAGCCGTTACAAAGCCCAAAAAGGTTAAGCTCACATCGGCAAAAAGCTCTTCCAAAAAGAAGATAACCGTTAAATGGAACGCACGCAACTGCACAGGCTATCAGATTCAGCGGTCAACATCAAAGGACTTTTCGTCAAATTACAGTTCCGTATCTTTGAGCAAAAACAAGGGCACTTCAACAACCATTACAACCGCTCAGAGCAAGAAGAAATATTATGTTCGTGTAAGAGCATATACAAAGGAAAACGGAGTTAAGATTTACGGCAACTGGTCTGTTGTTAAAACCGTAACTACAAAATAAGATTTTTCCGTATTGCAAATAAAACAACTGCAAGCCTGCCTAAAAAGGTGGTCTTGCAGTTATTTTTATGATATAATATAGTTATGATGAAATAAATTAGTTATGATGAAATAAATAAAACCGTGACAAATTGTCACCGTTTGAAAATGACTGCAAAAGACGAAAAAAGACAATGGCGATTTGCAATCGCCCGCTTTTGTTATCCTACACCTGTTTGTTTGTTATAAGTGCATATAAAAAAACAGCCGGCACCAATCCCTCCGACCGATTGCTCGCAAAACTCGCAATTGTCCACCTCCCCTTACACAGGGGAGGCAAATAGGTAAAAATTATGGGAATGTATTGGTTCAGTGAATTTTATAAATGAATTTTCGGAATGTGTTTCGACAATATAGGCACTTTATCGTCAGACTTTTTTCGCAAGCTTTTCTGTCTTTTTATCATCTATAATATTTGTCAGTCCCTGCCAGGTGAGCTGTCGCCTTTCAAACCAAATATTCTGCGCCGCACCCCTGATTTTTGACGGATTGGCTGTAACAAGCGGTGACGACTCACAGCCGCACCTGCTGAGATATGAATAATAAAAATCGAGCTTCTTAATAAAATCCTGCGGACATTCGCCGTTCCAGCCGATTTCGCAAACTGCGCCGAGCCGTGGATATGTCATCATATCCGCCTTGTGCATATCGGGGACAAATTCCGTCCACAATGTCGTCTCAATGCCGAGGCACTTGCCGCTTGGAATTTTATGCCGTATCGTATCGTCAAGGCTTATCCTGCCGTAAGGCAAATCAATATAGCAGGCGCTTGCGCTAGCGTCGATAAACTCCCTGTCGTTACAGGAATTATCCGAACAATTCGTGATACCGAGGTCGTTATCGAGTAAATCAACGGCGTCAAAATCCCAGCTCCACATAAAGGCTTTTTTACCGTGAGAGGCGCAATAATCCTTTACGGTATTCATAAACCAAGCCTGAAGCTCGTCGGCATTTTTAAGCCCCAATTCGCTCATCTTTTTATTGCACTCGGGACAGAGGTTCCAGCGGTGCTTCGGCACTTCGTCTCCGCCGATATGTATATATTCATCGGGGAGCATTTCAAAAAGCTCGTCCAAAACACCTTTTACAAACTCCATAGTTGAAGCCTTGCCGGCACACAGTACATCGTGCTTTACTCCCCAGTGGTCGGCTACGGGAAGCTCTCTTTCAAAGCAGGAAAGTTTAGGATAACATGCAATCGCCGCCCGGGAATGACCCGGCACATCAAATTCCGGCATAACCTTTATGCAAAAGGAATGAGCGTAATCGACAATTTCCTTAATCTCTTTTTGAGTATAAAATCCGCCATACGCCGTGCGGTTAAAATTAGTCCTCCGCCTGATTGAACCTTTACTTGTCAGCAGGGGATATTTTTTTATTTCAATTCGCCAGCCCTGGTCTTCGGTCAAATGAAAATGAAACAAATTCAGCTTGTGATAAGCCATTCGCCTAATTATGGTTTTAACATCGTCAACGCTGAAAAAATACCTGCCGACATCGAGCATAAATCCCCTGACAGTGCAAACCGGTTTATCCCTTACTTCAAGCGAAACAACATTAAAATCCGACTGAAAAAATATTTGCTTGAGCGTTTGCAGAGCGTAAAACTGACCCGATTCATCTCCTGCGGTTATCGTGACAATCTCCCCTGTTTGCAGGATATATTCCCCGTCGCAAAGCGAATTGTCGTTTGCAAAAACAATATTTTCATCGCCCGACGGCAAACGACAAAAAGAAACAAAATCGTCAATCGCATTTTGGCTGAGCATATTCTTACCGAGGGAAATATGCGTAAACGCAAATTTTTCCTCCCCGATAATTTTAATTTCGTCAACCTGCGGTACAAGCTTAATCATATTCATCACTCCGATTGCATTTTATCATACGGCAATTGTTCAGTCAAGTTTGCAATATTTAAACGGATATGATAATATACATACAGGCGATTAACAAAATATTATTGCCGAAAAGGGGTAAAATTATGGATATTAAACCAAGCTTTGAATTTATATACCGAGCGGATTCAAAAATCTGCCGTGCCGACCGAACGGAGTGCAGGGATTTTGAAATAAAATTTGAAAAAAACAGTGATGTTATATCTCTCACTTTACTGCCGAAAAAGTCAATCAGCTTTGATAAATTTGAAATTGCTCTGCCTTTTGATTTTAAAAGCGGAGACAGAATTTTCCCAAACGGCTATCAGAGCTGGACAATATCGAGGGAATATTCCCTGCACGAAAAAATGGACGATTTTAACCCGAGAATATTTAGCGTGGAGAAAAAGAAATTTAATCCTCTGGGCATATGGGGCGCAGGCGATTTAACCTTTCACCGTTATCCCGAGGAAAACGGCGTGTTCTACGGATACTCCTATGCCTATGTCCGCTCGGGCGAAAACATAACCCTGTTCGGCTCACTGAGCGAAAGAAGCGGATATACAATCATAACATTTGAAACCAAAAAATCCGCCGTTAAAATCGAAAAGGATTTAGAGGGCGTTCAATTTGAACCGAATACCGAATATCCCCTGCTCTCCCTTGCAATAATCGAGGACGAATACGAAACGGCATTTGACCGCTACTTCGATTTGCAAAAATCAAAAAAGCCGACCGCCCGTGGGCTTACCGGCTATACAACCTGGTACAACTATTATACAAATATAAACGAAAACATCGTTATGCGTGACCTTGAGGCTCTCGCTTCGCTTGAAAAGAAAGTGGATATTTTTCAAATTGACGACGGGTGGGAAACCGCTGTCGGCGACTGGCTCGATCCGAACGAAAACAAATTCCCGTCCGATATGAAATTCCTTGCGGACTCCATTCACATCCGTGAAATGAAAGCGGGGCTTTGGCTTGCGCCGTTCGCCGCCGTCAAACGCTCAAAACTCTTTAAACAGCACAAGGATTGGTTTGTCAGGAACAAAAACGGCGATTTGCGCTTTGCTTCGCAAAACTGGGGCGGTTTCTTCGCTCTTGATATTTATAATCCGCAGGTGAGAGAATATCTCAAAACCGTATTTGACACGGTGCTGAATGTCTGGGGATTTGATTTGGTAAAGCTCGATTTCCTCTATGCCTGCTGTGTTCACCCTATTCACGGAAAGAGCCGAGGGGAAATTATGTGCGACGCAATGGATTTGCTGAGGGGATATTGCGGCGACAAGCTGATTTTGGGCTGCGGCGTTCCTCTCGCTCCGTCATTCGGCAAGGTGGATTACTGCCGTATCGGCCCTGATGTTGCGCTCGATTGGAAAAAACAGCCGTTTTCAAGAGAAGATGTTTCCACTCGAAATGCTGTGCTTAATTCCGTATTCCGCCGCCATCTCGACGGCAGAGCGTTTCTCAACGACCCCGATGTATTTTTCCTCAGAGACGATAACATAAAATTGTCTCCCGTACAGCGTGCGCTGACCGCTAAGCTAAATTCAATTACCGGCAGTATACTTTTTGTCTCCGACAATGTTGCGGATTACTCCGCCGAACAAATGAAGCTCTATAACCAAACCGTCTCCCACGGCAAAATCACCGTCCTCTCCGCCTCTCTCTGCTGCGGCAGAGAGTTGACGATTGAATACAAACAAGACGGAGAAATAAAAAAGCTTTCCCTCGATGTCTCAACCGGCGAACTCCTGCTGTAATTAAAGGTAAAATCGGTTTTTCCTCTTGAACACTTACAAAACCTATGTTATAATTAGGTATTGAGGATGTGCTTAATTTGAAAATATCTACCAAAGGACGATACGCACTGCGCCTTATGCTCGACCTTGCCGAGCGCAGACAGGACGGTTTCATCGCATTAAAAGACATTGCCGAAAGGCAGGGAATTTCAAAAAAATATCTCGAGCAAATTGTTCCGTTGCTCAATAAATCCGGAGCTCTCCGCACTACAAGGGGCTACCAAGGCGGATATATGCTTGCAAAGGCTCCGAGCCGTTATACGGTCGGCGATATTCTCAGGATTACCGAGGGCAGCCTTGCTCCTGTCTCCTGCCTTGACGACGACGACGAGGTGAATATGTGCGACAGAGCGGAAGATTGTATGACCCTGCCTGTTTGGAGCGGTCTTTACAAGGTTATTGAGGAATATCTCGACTCAATCACATTGCAGGATATTATCGACAAAAACAATTCCGTTCAGTCCGATGAGTATTATATTTGAGCAATTTTAACCCGACCAAAACACGCCTAACGGTTATGATTTCTATATAACGGCACTTGACAAATCAGATTTTATATATTAGAATATTGGCTGTGTTACGAGGTGTAACTCAGTTTGGCTAGAGTGCCTGCTTTGGGAGCAGGATGCCGCAGGTTCAAGTCCTGTCACCTCGACCAAAAAGGAGCTGTAAAAAAACAGCATCAAAAAAGAAACTGCAAGTCTGCCGAAAAA
>JAJQGZ010000095.1 GCA_021200075.1 Clostridiales bacterium
CCTTTTTTCGGCAGACTTGCAGTTTCTTTTTTGATGCTGTTTTTTTACAGCTCCTGTAACTATTGAAAATGGTATAACAAGTATAGGTGATTATACATTTTACAATTATACAAGTTTAACAAGTATTACAATTCCAGACAGCGTAACAAGTATAGGTGGTAGTGCGTTTTTTGGTTGCGCAAGTTTAACAAGTATAACAATACCTAACAGCGTAACAAGCATAGGCAGCCAAGTGTTTTATAATTGCACAAGCTTAACAGCAATAACTGTATCTTCAGATAATGAAAAATATATATCGGTTGACGGAGTATTATTTAACAAATATGAGACAGAACTTATTTGCTATCCTGGCGGCAAAACAGATATATCATATAAAATTCCCGATAGTGTAACAACTATAGGTAACTTTGCATTTCATTTTTGTACAAGTTTAACGAGCGTAATAATTCCGGAAAGCGCAACAAGTATTAGCAGTTATACATTTTATAATTGTACAAGTTTAACAAGCATAGCAATTCCAGATAGCGTGACGAGTATAGGTAGTGGTGCATTTGATTCTTGTACAAGTTTAACAAGCATAGCAATTCCAGATAGCATAACGAGTATAGGTACTTATGCATTTTATTTTTGTACAAGTTTAACGAGCGTAATAATTCCGGAAAGCGCAACAAGCACAGGTGATTCTGCATTTAATATTTGCAAAAGCTTAACCGACGTGTATTATGGAGGAACGGAAGACGATTGGAATAATATAACAATCGACAGTACTAATACTTATTTAACAAATGCAAATATTCATTATGAAACCACGAGTGATGATTACGAAATCACATCGCAAACAGTGACTTGTACCGAGGACGGCTCAACAGTTTATACTTGCACAACCTGCGGAGATACCTACACCGAGGTTATTGAAGCTACAGGACACAGTTATACATCAGTAGTAACTGCCCCGACCTGCACCGAACAGGGATATGCAACTTATACTTGCTCCGATTGCGGGAACTCGTATATTGATGATTACACAAACGCAACCGGTCATACATACGACAGCGGAGTTATAACCACAGCTCCAACCTGTACAACCGCCGGAGTAAAAACTTATACCTGTTCAGTTTGCGGTGCAACAAAGACCGAAACAATCTCTACAAGCGGTCACATTGTCGGCAGTGCGCAAACGGAAAATCTTGTTCCTGCAACTCAGAGCGAGAACGGCTCGTACAATTTGGTAACATATCGCAGGTATGCGGCGAGGCGATAGATACGCAAACGGTTGAAATATCCAAAATCGCTTCAATAACCCTTTCCAAAACCGCATACACCTACAACGGCAAGATGAGAAAGCCCTCCGTAATCGTTAAAGACGGCAACGGGAACGAAATTTCATCCGAATATTACATGGTTACATACGCAAGCGGCAGGAAAAATGTCGACAAGTATAAAGTGACGGTTAAATTCAGCGGTAACTATTCCGACACGAAAACGCTTTATTTTAAAATCAAGCCGGTATCAACCAAGCTCACAAGCGTTGATATAAGCAAGAAAAATATTGTTGTTAAGTGGGAAAAGAAAACCAAGCAGGTAACCGGTTATCAAATTCAGCTTTCAACAACCAAAAAATTTAAGAAAGGTACCACCGTTACCTTTACGAATAAAAATTCTAAAAAGACTAAATTCACTTTAAAAGGCGCCGCATCGGTATCCGGCAAAACATATTATGTCCGTATCCGCACCTATAAAACGGTAAACGGAGTAAAATATTATTCGGCTTGGAGTGCGGCTAAGACCGTAAAAACCAAGTAGAATATCAAAGGTATATTAAACTTTCAGAAAAATTAAAAACACCCTCGGAGCAAAATGCTTCAGGGTGTTTTTAATTATATAGTTTTAATTTGTATTATGTTTACTTATATTGATTTAAGAAGTGCGGGAAGTCTGGTGAGTGCTCCGCCGAGTCTCCAGAAAATCTTGTTAAATCCTGCAAAGCTCGATTCGTCATCATTGAGCATCATAAGCAGACCGTCCGCCATTTCGGGCGAGAACACACCCATACTCATTGCAATGAAGTTGCGTATCGGTATTTGAGTTGCCATTGCGGCGAGCATCTTGCCGTCGCCGTTTTCCGCAGAGCCCATTTTTGACATAATGCCCTCTATCATTCTGCACAGCCTGCCGCCCCACTTTGTGTGGCGGGCGTCGTTAAGACAACAATAAATATCAATTTTCTTGGTAGTATCGGGTTCGGGACTCGGAAGCGCACTGCCGTAAACTGCTGCGAACTGTTCGCCTTTCATACCGTCAACATCTGCGGTGTAATATGCCGGCGCACTTTCCCTGTAATCGGGTATTTCGGCATCAACCGTTGATGTTACGGTTACGGTTGCGGTGAGCTTAGCGTCACGGCTTGAAGCGGAAACGAGAATATTAAATTCTCCTGTTTCAACCATCCAGTCGCCGAGCTTTACATTATAGAATGCAAACGCTCTTTTTGAAAGCTCTACCGATACTTCCTTTTCCTCTCCTGCTTTGAGGAATACCTTTTTGAATGCACGAAGCTCTTTAACAGGTCTGAATACTGTCGATTCTTTATCGGCAACATAAATCTGAGCAATTTCCGCTCCGTTAACATCGCCGGTGTTCTTAATCTTAAACAATACCGTCAAAGTATCGGTATCCTTGATATTATCGCTTGAAATCTTAATATCGCTGTATTCAAAGGTTGTGTAGGAAAGTCCGTATCCGAACGGGAAAAGAACATCCTTGTTTGCCTTGTCGTAATAACGATAGCCGATATATACGCTCTCCCTGTGTTCGCTTGTAACGGGGCCGCCGGGATAATTGCCGTATGTGGGATTCTCGGAGAAATCGAGAGGATAGGTTTCCGATGTTTTGCCGGAGGGATTAACCTGGCCGGTGAGGATATTTGCAACGGCTGCGCCGCCTGCCTGACCTCCCAATCCTGAATTGAGCAGAGCCTTTACCTCATTTATCCACGGCATACGAACCACGGAACCGCCTGCGAGAACAACCACGGTATTTTTATTCGCCTTTGCAATTTCCGAAACAAGAGAATTATGGCTTGACGGCATTTCGATATTTTCTCTGTCGTAGCCCTCGCCCTCAAATTCTTCCGTAAGACCTACGAATACAATGGCAACATCGGCTTTTTTCGCCGCACTTACCGCTTCGCTAACGAGTGTTGAATTAACCTCGTCTTTGCTCTTCTCATACGCCTGTGCGTAAATCATATCAACGCCGAGCTTTGAAAGCTCATCATAAGCATTGTCAAGCTTTGTGGGATTAATAACAGACGAGCCTGCTCCCTGGAAACGGGGCGACTTTGCCATTTCGCCGATGATTGCAACTTTCTGTCCCTTTTTAAGAGGAAGAATTGAATCGTCGTTTTTGAGCAATGTCATTGAACCCTCTGCAACCTTTTGCGCAAGGCTGTGGTGAGCGTCAACATCGTATGTATGCTTCTTTTCAAGAGCCGGCTTTGATTTAACAATAAGATCAACAACATTGTCAACTCTTTTATCAAGCACCGCTTCGTCAAGAGTTCCGTCCTTAACGGCAGCGATAATTCTCTGCGTGTTAAGAGCGCCTGATGACGGCATTTCCAAATCAGTTCCGTTTTTAAGCCCGGGAATACGATTTACGGAAGCTCCCCAGTCGGTGACAAGAAGACCCTCAAAGCCCCATTCGTCACGCAAAACCTTTTCCTGCAACCATTCATTTTGAGAAGCGTAAACGCCATTGATACGGTTATACGAATTCATTATAGTCCAAGGCTGAGCCTCTTTTACGCATATTTCAAAAGCGGTGAGATACAGTTCACGCATAGCCCTTTCGTCAATCACCTCGTTGATGACCATACGAAAAGCCTCCTGCGAATTGCAGGCAAAATGCTTGAGCGAAGTGCCGATACCCTTTGACTGAACTCCGTTTACAAGGTTTGCGGAGCATTTGCCGGCGAGATACGGATCCTCGCTGAAATACTCAAAGTTACGGCCGCATACCGGCGAACGCTTGATGTTAATGCCGGGGCCGAGAATTGCGGACACCTGCTCCTTTAAGCATTCCTCGCCGAGAGCCTCGCCCTCAGCTTTGAGCAAATCCTCGTCCCACGAACAAGACGATGTGGACGCAGGCGGAAAACAGGTGGCAGGTACGGAATTGCCCAATCCGATACCGTCGGAGGTCTTTTTGTTGGTATTCTGCTTACGCAGACCGTGAGGGCCGTCGGTAATCATAATCTTAGGCAGACCGAGTTCGGATGCTTCCTCAAGATGCCAATAATCATAGCCCGATACAAAAGCCGCCTTTTGCTCGAGCGTCATTTTTTTAACGATTTCCGGATGTTTCATCGGTAAAACGCTCCTCTCTGAATACGGGAAATTAAGTATCTCCCTATAATTTATTTATATAACTATAATATTATACAATAAAAAACCTTATATCAACAACTATTTTTGTTTATTTTGCTGTAGGCTTAAATCACAAAATGGATTATTCTTCCCATTTCATAATGGTCTTGCCGAATGATTTTTGAGTATCCTTTTCAAAAGCATTTTTTATATCGGTTGTTGTGCGGACAACATTTACCGAGCTGATAAGACTGCCGAGATAATCTATTATCTCGGGATTTTTCGTATACATATCAACGGTCTTTTTAAAATCCGCCGCTCCGCTTCTTGACGAGCCGAATACTCTGAGTCCCTTTTCAAGTATCATTCTTGTATTTATCGAAACGGGATATTCGCTGACGCCGAGAATGGAGATTGTAGCCTCCGGCTTTATCAAGCCGATAATCTGCTCAATGGCAATCGGACTTCCGTTACCGCCTACACACTCAAATGCGTGATCCATTGCAAAGTCGTCGGGAACCTCGTTTACAAGATGAGTTTCATCCGCAAAGGTGAAATCCGCAAGCTTTTCCCTAACAGTGCCGAATATAATAATTTTTGAATCGGGGAAATAATATTTTAAAAGCAGAGATGTTATATATCCCAAATTACCGTCGCCCCACACGCCAATAACATCTCTCATCGGGTGAGCGATACTGTCAAAGCGTGAAATTGCGTGAACAGAAACCGATACTATCTCCGTAAATGCGGCTACATTCATATCAATCCCCTCGGTGAGCTTGACAAGCCTCTTTGGTGAAATTGAGACAAATTCCTGTAAAAATCCGTCCATCGACGAACCGCAGAATTTTGACGAACGCAAATAATTTTCCGCTATATAATCATTCTTCTCGCAGGGAGCATTCGGCACCATAACAACAGTGTCGCCGGGCTTATATTCTCCCGTAGGGTCGTACATAACTCTGCCCACACCCTCGTGAATAAGTGCCATAGGCAGCTTTTCGGCAAGTGCCTTTGCATCTCTCGTTCCGAGATAATAACGCATATCGGCATTGCATATGGAAAGGTTTGTGGGTCTGACTATAACATCGCCGGAGAATAAATCAATATCCTCAAACGCTATTTCAAAGCGCCTCGGCTCAACAAGACGATAAACAGTATTAATCATCCTCTTCATCCTCCAAAAGGGATTTTACAACACGCAAATCGTACGGATAGGTTATTTTCATATTAAAAGTCTCTCCGCTTACAAGCGCCACGGGTTCTCCCTTTATAACAAAAATATTAGCCGCATCGGTGAGAATATTTTTTTCCTCTTCGGTGAGTGCCTCGTAAATTTTCCTCAGTTTCATAGCGTTAAACGACTGCGGAGTTTGACCCTGGTACATTTTGCTCCTGTCCGGGATATTACTTATAACCGTATTATCGGCGGATTCAACAATAGTATCCGTAGCCGCAACGACGGTATCGCAGGCGCCGTATTCCTTTGCATATTTGATATTTTCCTCAATAATGCGCCCTGTTACAAACGGTCTTATACTGTCGTGAGTAACGATAATGGTATCCTCATCGAGATTGCCCTCGCTTTCAATATACTTAATGGCGTTCATTATAGTCTCGTTTCTCGTATGACCGCCCTCGACAACAACCGTTTTGTCCAGCGCCGGAGCAATATGCTTTTCAATAAGGTTTTTTGTATGTCCCACCCACTGCGCAGGGCAAAGAACAATTATCTTTTCTATATCCGGCACGGCAAAGAATTTTTCAACTGTATAAACAATAATCGGCTTATTCTTAATTGTGATATACTGCTTGGGCTTGTTGCCGCCCATTCTCGAACCGATTCCGCCTGCCAAAATAACACCGTAAACCATAGTAAAAATCTCCTAACTTTAATAAAGATTGTCTAGTATAAGCTGCGCCACCCTGTCGCTTGACTTACCATCAAGATGGTCGAAAAATTTATTTTTAAAA
>JAJQGZ010000143.1 GCA_021200075.1 Clostridiales bacterium
TATACAGTGATAGAAACCGATCGTAAAGTTTTAAACAGGACTGAGTACTACGGAAGTTTGCTGCTCAGAGATTTGTTAAAACAATTGCGTTTTGTAGTGGCGGATAGCATCCGCCCGCCATATTTGAGTAAAAACAAATGCATTAATACCACATCACGAAATTTATTACAAAACTATATTTTTACGGAGCTTGATTTTAATTTTCAGGCTCCGTTTTATTTTCGGCACTTGTTAATTATTCCTTGACCTTGTTCATATTTATAAGTATAATTGTATTATAAGAATATCCGCCCTCTTCGTATTTCAAGGAGGTGCTATGAAAAAGATTACTCTTGACAAAAGCAAAAAGGTTTTCCCGATAATAATTATGATAATCGGCATTGCGATAATGCTTGCAATGTGGATTGTAAGGCTTAACATCGTAACCATTGTTGCGGCGCTTTACTGCTGTATACTTTCCGCACTGATTCTCCTTTCGCTTATAATCAAAAAGAAAGTTTATGCGCCTATGATTTTCGGCTATGCGGCGGCAGTTATCGGCGTGGTTGTATATTATATAATTTGGGGTGCCGACGCAGGCTTCGGTGCTTTTTCGTCGGGTCTTGCCGGCTACGCTTCCGGCGACCACCCTTGGCTTCAGGGAGAGGGCAATTTCGGCACAAGGCTTCTCGGCAATATTCTGCTTGCTCTGCCTACCGCAATTTGCCTTTGGGGATTATTCCTTGTTACAAAACGCACATTTAAAAAAGAAAAGCTCAAAAAGCTTTTTTCTTCACTTTTGAGCGTACTTCTTATGGGGACGAGCGTGTTGTATGTTTTCACAATGAATCTCCGCTCCGAGCCGAACACCGTAAGCCTTTGGGACGGTCAGGAAGACTATCTCGACAATGTTGACGAAACCGCCGACAGCTCCAACCCCAATGTGCTGGTAATACTTATGGACGACCTCGGCTACGGCGATATTTCTCTCAATGGTGCGATTTACGACACACCGAATATCGACAGCATCGGCGAAAACGGCTTGCAGCTCACAAACTTTTATTCGTCATATTCCGTATGCTCTCCCGCAAGATTTGCCGCAATGACGGGCAGGTATCCTTACAGAGGATATGCCGACAATGTTATATATCCCACGGTCAACACGTTCTCACCTCTTGCTACCACAAGAGTTTTCAACTCGGTTGAAATGGGCGGCAATGCCGACGGTATGCTCGGCGACGAAATCACGATAGGCGAGGTATTCCAATCGGCAGGGTATTCCACGGGTATGTTCGGCAAATGGCACCTCGGCGATTACGGCGAATATCTGCCGACAAACCAGGGATTTGACTACTTCTACGGCAGCCATTATGCAAACGATATGACCCCGTTTTACCATGTCAGGGAGGAAAACGGCGAATACACCATCGTTCACGGAACGGATGAGCTTAAAGACCAATCAAAGACGACCGAATATATCCACGAGGAAATCACGGCTTGGATTACCGAACAGGTGCAAAATGATGAGCCTTTCCTTGCCTACTACACTTCACCCTGGCCCCACGCTCCGGTTTATGCCAGCGATGATTTTGACGGTGTAAGCGGTATGGGTACTTATGTTGACTGTATCACGGAATTTGATACATATCTCGGCGAGCTTTTCAATACTATGGAAGAACTCGGCGTGCTTGAAGACACGATTATAATATTCACCAGCGACAACGGCCCTGCGCTTGAAGGCTCTGTAAACGAGTTGAGAGGTGGCAAATACCTCGCCTATGAGGGCGGACAGAAAGTGCCATTTCTTATCAGGTGGGATAATGCAAACGGCGCTCTCGGCGAAAGCTCAACAACAAGGGAGCAGTCGGCGACGCTTGTTGACCTTTTCCCGACTTTGATTGAGCTTTGCGGTATCACCGGCAAGGACGGCACGGTTGAAAACTATCTGCCCGAGGACAGGATTATCGACGGCGTGTCAATGACATCTCTTTTAAAGGACGATGAGGTTATACACACCGAGAAACACCTGATAATCCATATGAAGCGAGAGGATATAAAAGCGATTCAGTACACCGTATCAACCGAAAGCGTGCTTGAAATGTATCCGGACTACGACTATGAAGTCCTTACCAATAACGAATATGTAACCTTTAAATATTTTGACAGAATACAAAACGACAACTCCGCTTTTTTTGACAAATACCGCACCAATTGGCTGCATATCCTTACGGACGACAGCGGCGAAAACTATAACCGCACCACCGTTTATCCTGAAATTGCTGAACAATTTTCTGAACGGCTTGACGAAATTCAGCAGGAATTTGAGGATAACAGACGGGGTGTAATATCCACAGAAAGCGAAAGCTAAATAAAATCAGCAAACTGTTTATGCCTCTCCTGTGCAAGGGGAGGTGGGCGATTGTGACTTTAGGAGCAATCGGTCGGAGGGGTTGATAGCTCATTTACCGATTTGCTTCTTTTCTACACTACAATGTAAACAAGGTTGTGATTACTTGCCGCCTCTTTCAATAATGATAAAACCTGCGTCATCGCTGTGTAATCTTTCGTGCGAATACTGCTTTTACCGAGATGTATCGTCGCACAGGGAGCATATGGGGTTTGAAAAAATGAAGAGCGAAGCCTCACTTGCTCTTATCAAAAGCGCACTTGATTTTGCCGACGGGGAATCAATCGCATTTGCATTCCAGGGCGGCGAACCGACCCTTGCAGGGCTTGATTACTTTGAAAATTTTGTGCGTACAGTTGAAGAAAACAACAGCAAAAAAAGCAATATATTCTACAGTCTGCAAACAAACGGCACGATGATAAACAACGAGTGGGGAGAATTTTTCTACCGCAACAAGTTCTTGATAGGCTTGAGCCTTGACGGCAATGCCGAGCAAAATAAATTCCGTAAAGGACCCGACGGCGAAAATGCGATTAACGATATTTTAAACGCTGCCGCAATCTTTAAACGGCGTGGCGTTGATTTCAATATCCTCACGGTTTTGACCGGCTACTGTGCCGAAAACGGAGAAGCGATATATAAATATTTTCGTTCAAAGGGCTTCAAATATTTGCAGTTTATCCCCTGCCTGAGGTCGTTTGATTCAGATGAAAAAAGCGAACTTTATATGACGGTTGACCAATATGCCAATTTTTTAATTCGTGTATTCAATCTGTATGTAAAAGACTATGTGAGAGGGAATTATATAAGTATTCGCCAGTTTGATAATTGGGTGAGGCTTTATCTCAACCAGCCTACCGAGCAATGTGGAATACTCGGCTACTGTTCGCACCAGTTTGTAAGCGAAAGCAACGGAAATTTTTATCCCTGTGACTTTTACTGCACGGACGAATGGCTGCTCGGCAACATTATGACAAGCTCCCTTGAGGATATGGCAAAATCAGACAAGGCGAGGGATTTTATCCGAGAAAGCATCCGTGTGCCTGACAGGTGCAAAAAGTGCCGTTTATATCCCCTGTGCCGAGCCGGAGGGTGCAAACGCACACAGCTCAGCGAGGATTATTGCAGGGCGTACAGTAAATTTTTTAATTCCTGCCTGCCCCTTTTCAAAGTATTTGCAAACGAAAAGCCGAATATATAATTTATTAAAGCACAGCCAAAAAATAGCTATAATTCAAAAGTCCCGAGAACATCAAATTCTCGGGGGCTTTTTGCTTTTATTCCGTCTTTCCCATTACATCAAGCGGATTTACATATTCTCCGTCAAGCGTCATTTCAAAATGCAAATGCGACTCCTCCTCGGCTTCAAACGGAACGGTGCCGAGCGTACCGAGCATTTGCCCGATTGTGACATAATCCCCTTCGGAAACATTAACGGCGTCCATACCGCAATATTTTGCAACAAGCTTGCCGCCGTGGTCGATTTCAATAACCGTGCCAAGCAAGCTGTCCTTTTCAACACTGATAACCAGTCCGTCATTTACCGCAACGACCTTTGCACCGCCCGAGCATTTAAAATCCACTGCGGTGTGAGAACGATAATCGCCCATAGTTTTGTTTTTAACCAGCTCTCGGTATAACCGTTTACGACGGTTTCGTCGCACAGATATTTATAAAAAGATTCATACGGGATATTTGTATCGCTCTGCTCCATTGTGGCGGCTTCGGTTGTGGTTGTGCTTTTCTTTGCCGAAGCTGTTGTTTTGCTCGTTTCCTCAGCCTGTGTTGATTGGGCGGTAGTATCCTTAACGGTGACTCGGTTTTGCACCTCGGTGGTTTCCGCTACGGTGGTAGCTTCGTTTACATCCGTTGTGTCCCCTGTCTGCAACGAAAAGTACACTATTAGCCCCAATGCGATTATGCAAAGGCATATTACGGAAAATAACGCTCTTAAATTTTTATTATTGGGTTTATCCTTAGTTGCCATAAAAAAACACCTCAAGAGCATTATGCCCGTGAGGTGTTTTAAATATACAAATTTTTTTTAGTGTTTAGTGCGGAGTTATCGGTCAAATTAATTAATTTAATTTATTTCATAACAACGGTAACTACCGACATTGCAGGTACGCTGACCTGAATATCTCCTGCATCGCCCTCGGCGGTTTTTTCAAGGTCAAGATCTGCGCTTGTTGTATATACCTCATAGCTTGAACTGTCCGAAAGGCAGGTAAGAGCGGTTGAGAGGTCTTGGTCGGAATCGTTTACATACACTGCAACCGAGCTTCCGTCCGTATTGACAAACGCACAGCTTTCAAGACCGTCAACACCCGATGAACAAGCAAGCCTTACAGCGCCCTCGTTGATGAATTTGGAGAAATTGCCAAGACACCATAATCTCTTTGAAATCTGAATATCGGAATGGTCGTCCGGGTTAAGATAAAGAAGACCGTCGGTGTATATGCCGTATGAACAGGCAGTCCACCAATCCCATTCTGTAGCATTGACAACGGTTAAATCATCAATGATAACCTCCGCCATTGCAACGCCGTATTCTATGCTCATACCGTTTGTACCGTCCTCTTCGGCGGTGATAAGGTCGTAAACTCCAGTGTTCTCATCGGTTGTCATCTGGCAGTATTCCGTGCAGGCAACACTGTATGCGGAATAATTTTTGGAATAATATTCCTCGGCAGAAACTTTTGTGTCCTCGCTCGACCAATATGAATGCATACTTACGCTGTCAAAATAATTCCTGAGCTTTTTATTTTTAAACACATATTTAGGCCCTATGCCCAAAATGCAGTCAACATAAGCCACAGTCGTGGTGTCGTCGCCCTCGATTGCTCCGGATTCAAACATATCGACCTTGCAACCCTGCTCGTCAACCTCGGAATCATCAAAGGTATCTGCAAAAATATTCAGCAAATCCCTTGTCTCGGTTTTTGAATAGTAGCAGCCCTCCTGATTAACGGAATATGTACCGTCGTCATTGTACCAGGCTTTCCAGCTGTACTGAGGCTCGTTAATCGGTGAAACCGATGTAACCCTGTAGCCCTCGTCGAGAAAATGCGCCGCACATTCATAGCAATAATCGGCAAAACTTTGGTAATTATCGCTTGAAAGATTAGTTATCCACTGTGCGTCTTCATCCTCTGTCGGAGAGCAGTAAGCCGCTCCGTTTTCCGTAAGAGATGTCGGCGCACTGTTACAAAAGAGAGTTACTCTCAAATTGTCGCCGGCAAGCTCCTTAGTCGTTGCAAGGCAGCTTTGTGCGGCGGAATCCGCACTCCAGTCATATGTTCCGTCAGATTGCAGGAAACATTCTGTCTTCCTGTTCTCGGTTGTAATATGCTCGTCGTCCTTTGAGCCTGCGCCGAGATTGTAGCGGTAAATATTCAGCCCGATACCGTCGTCGGAGTAGAGATAGGAAAGTATTTCCTCGCTGTTTTCCCATTCGCCTATATCCTGGCTCCACCAGCAAGCGGAAGCGCCGAAGCCGTTGACGGTCTGATAGGTAGTGCTTTCGTCAATCACGGTAACGCCGGTGTCGATATTAGCATTTACCTTTTCGCTGTCCGAATACACTGTACCCGAATTGCCGATTCCCACCACGCCGAAAATGATGTACAGGACGGCGGCAAGCAGAATAACGAAAACAGCTATCAGTATTCGTGATACGATTTTTGATTTTTTAGATTTAGCCATAAATCCACCTCTGTTTGAGTTTTAAAGCCTATTAACCGTACTTTCTGTACGGAAATAAGCAATATGTACAAAACAATATGTTAAATATGCTTTTATAATGTTAGGGTGTGATACTCTGACATTTGGCTTTTGCAAAAGGCGAGCGGATGCTATGTCAGATATGGTAACATGGTTTACAAAATGTCCGAGGACATGGTTTACACTT
>JAJQGZ010000057.1 GCA_021200075.1 Clostridiales bacterium
CATATATATTATATAAATTATATAAAGTCAAGGAATTTTCGGATAATCTGACAAATTTATTGTATCATAAGCTATATATAAAAATCCCGACTTTTTGTGCTTTTCGGATTTATTTTTTGCAAAAAAAATAACCGCTCATAAAAACGAATGGTTATTTTGGATTAAAAATCGGTTTGAGTTATATCAGCAGTACCATCCCTCAAATGTAAAGCGTTTTTTATACAGTGACGAGGAGCGGGAGAGGGCAAAGTAATCCGTTCCGGACGGAGAAATATATTTTTGCATTCTTGGGTCGAATACATATCCGATACCCTGTAAAAATACAACCGCCCATTTATGTATAGCCTTTGAGCCGTCGTTATTGTTAAAATATCCGGCAGCCATATAAAGGGTGTTTGTATAATCCTCTCCGAACAGATTTGACAAGCAGCTGATGAAATTGCCATTGCAGTCCAAACAACTTGCAAATTCAAGTGCGTGCTTAACATGCCATTTGTATATTGCCATAACCTTGTCGTAAGTTGTGGAATATTTGAAGATATTTACGCCGTTGTCGGTGAGGTTTTTGATAGCTTTTTACCGCTGTTTGATGATGTATTGATTCTGTTAATACGCTCTTTAATGCTCAATCCGCTTTTTATGTACACAGATCTTGCAGTGCCGGATTTTGTGAGATAATACATAGTATCATCAATATTTATGTACGGCAAAACCCTTACATAATAGGTCGTTTGCGCCAAACCGCTGATTGTTTTTGATGCTGCCGATTTACCTGCGGTAACGGAAATGGTGGTTCCTGTGCCTGAAAATTTGGAGCTTGTGCTGTAATCGCCGTAATACTTTTTGCCGTCGGAGGTTTTTTGCATAGGCTCGAACTGCGCATCTGTATACGGTACCTGCCTTTAAATTTGAGATTTTTACAGTGGTTTTGGTTGTGGAATTTTTTACAATCTCTTTTACCTTTCCGCTTGCAGAAACGCTCACAACCTGATAGCCGTATGTGTCGTCATATGTATTGTCTGACCACGAGAGCTTGATTGTACTGTCCGTGTATTTGTCGCAAAACAAGTTGTAAACCTTGTCCACTTCGTAATAGTCGTCGTCGTCAAAGTAAGTGCTTTCGCTCGAATCGTCAACTACTTCCGTCACACTTTCCGCAAGGACGGTCATTTCACCGCCGAATGCCGTAATTATACATAGCATAATTATGAATCCGGATTTCAAAAATTTCCTCATTTTTTGTTCTTTTTTTAAATAAAATACCCTTAATAATAATTATCAAGGAGTATACAGGTTTTGTATTGTTATTTATGCGAGATAAAGTCCCGAGGTGTCAACATTTGTGTTGTCAACATACCAGCTGTTGCCGATTTCAACTACATAAAGCTCCTGCGTTGTAACAACCGTGCCGTCGTCAAGTGTTACCTCAAGCGTGCATTTGTCAACCGCTGTGATTGAATCGGAGCAGTCAAGGTTTGCAAATGCGTCAGACATAGTTCGAATTGTATCCGTATCGGTAATGCCGAACAGTGCGGCTGTTTCCTCTCCCGACTGAGCGGTTGCGGAAATGCTTTCGCTGTACTGCGAAACATAGTCGCTTACCTCGTTCTCGCTCAGTTCGGTACATTCGGTAACGGTGGTGGTGAATTTGTAATCCTCGCCGAACATTTCCTGATAAACACCGGTGATAACTTCCTGCAAAACAGTCTCGCCGTCGTCGGCAATGCTTTCTTCGGTACCCGTAAGGCTGTCGCCGTAGGTCGATACATTGAATTCAAACGCTCCGAACATATAGTCGCTGTCCATATATTCATCGCCGTAAACCTCTTGACGAACCTCCGCAAGCCTTGCAAAATAATTTGTAAAAATACTGTCGTAATCGTCAAAGCCGTATGTTTCTATAAGCTCAAGAAAATAATCGTACATAGTATCATATACTGTGTCGAGCGTCGTAGCTTCTTCGCCGTAGCTTCTTCATCACTTCCGGTGCCTACAAAATCAGCCTGTTCAACATCGTCGCCGTCGTTGATGTACGGGAGCATATAGGCGTTAGTGATGAAATTGCTGTACTTCTGATTTTTTGAAACCAGAGTGTTTTTATAAGCGTTGTAACCGTCGCCCGACTGCACAATCGTATCAACATACGCCTGTGCAACCTTTTCGGGATTGAAAGCGGTATATCTTGTGGTGAAAGCAAATATAGTAAGCACTACCAGAACAACAGCAACAACTACTGCTACGATAACTGCATATAATCCTGCTTTAAATTCCTTTTTAGCCATTAAATACTACCTCCCTTACTCTGCAATCTGTTCTGCGCCGTCGGAAGAAGCTTCAGCTTGCTGAGCTCTCTTTTCTGCAAGAGCAGCAGTGATTCTTTCCTTCTTGTCCCCGACCATATCGTAGAACAATATCGGCACACCCTGAAGAATTACGAATATAGCCGGAATGATTGTATAAATTGCAAGGAATTTTGTCAAAACCTCGTCCGTTTGAGCGGCATATGCTACATTCGGATCCTGAGAGAACTGATACTGGCTCCAGGTATATACAAGCCACGGGCCGAGGAACTTGGTGAATGCGGAAGTAATCTTTGAGAAAAGACCGTAGCCTGCATACGCAAGACCCTCCTGCCTCTTGCCGGTTTTGTATTCCATTTCGTCAACGCAGTCCGCAATCATAATATTCGGCGTAACATTTGTGTTGCCGTGCTGGAGACCGCAGAAGAAGTTGAGGATAAGGAACGGAATTATAAGATTTGAATTGAAGCCGATGTCTCTTGATACTAAATAAAGTATTGCGAGTATAGAAGCACCGTACAGGCAGAATATAATGTATGTTCTCTTAGTAGAGAATTTCTTGAGTACCTGCTGAACTATAAGCATACCTACTGCAGTGCCTATACCCATAGGCAGCATAAGCGCAAGCTTGAGACCCTTTGAGCCAAGAAGATAAATTGCTATGTAAAGAGAAACCGTGCCGTAAACGCCTCTGCCGAAGCCGCAAAGCTTTGTGAGCGATACCATAAGCAGGTTTTTATTGGTGAACACGAGCTTGATTGATTCAACAAGCGAAACCTTTTCCGCAGTGTAGGGAACCCTCTCCTTGTTGTTTGAGAAGAATATCATTACAAAGATAATCATACCCAGCGAGCATATTGCGGTGGAAACGATAAGGTCAAGACCCTGTCCCTCTGCATTCTTAAACTGCTGCTGACCCATAAGAACCTTCATAAGCTCCTGCACAACGATGATAACAACCTGACCGCCCGATTGACCTACGGAACGCAGGAATGATACTATCGAGATAGCGTCGCTTCTCTCCGACGGGTTGGGTGAGCAAAGTGCGCCAAAGCAGTTGGCGGGTGATTCAACCGCACAGGAAATCGCCGTGTACAAGCAATAAATAATTATTATCCATACACACGCAATGCCGAATGATGTGGTGCTCGGTGCAATGAAAACAAGCATTGATACTATCGCAAGCGGAATTGCGCCGAAACCAATCCACGGCTTAACCTTGCCGAGCTGTGTTTTGGTTCTGTCAACAAGTATGCCGATGACAAGCTCGCATATAGCTCCGACAAAGCCGGCTATCAGGAATACTATTTCCACGATAGATGCAATCTGCGAGGAGTCGAAGCCCTTGCCCTTGAATGCGAAGTCTGCAAAGAAAGTGGTGGTATAATCGGGCATCCATCCGGTAAGCAATGCAATACCGAAAAAGACCGACACCGTATGTTACGATCTCAGACTTCTTCATGTACTTTTTGTTCTTTTATTTCTGTAACTTCAGTAGCCATAAATAAACCCCTTCTAAAATTATATTTCCGTTACATTAATATCACTGTTTTATCAATAAAACAACATATTTTTTAACATTTATTTAACCTGAACTTTACATTACTAAAAAAATAAAACCTCCCGAGCAGGGAGGCTTATTTTTCGTAAATTATTAATAATCAAAAAACCGATGATTTTTTTATTCGGCTGATTCGTTTGAATCCGTGCCTTGTTCCTTTCGTATTTCAACAAGCTCTTCAAGGATTTTTGTGTGTTCCTTATCGGTGAGCGCATATTTGCGGGTCGGGATAGCGGAAAGCACCATACCGATTGCCGGCAGAACAGAGATGAGGAAGAACATTGTCGCCGCATATTTACCTGCGCCGGAACCGCCGTCGTAATTAACAAAATCCGCACCTGCCGAAAGAGCCTTGTTCATAGTGTCAACATTTGTATCGCTGTAGCCTACAACGCTGTAGCAAATAGATGAAAGAATTGTTGCAACGCCTGAGGAAAGCTTTGTGATAAAGCTCTGACCGGAGAAAAATACACCGTCGGTACGAACGCCGTTTGTATATTCCTCGTAATCAACGCAGTCGGCAATCATAACCGATTGCAAAACATTGATACCGCCCATTGCGCCGCCTGCAAACAGGAAGCAGATACCTATGATAATCGACCAAAATGTAGTTCTCAAATCTCCGCCGGACATCTTGTAGAAAACATAGATGAGGAAGAACGGTACCGCTCCGGCAACGGAGTAGAAATTATAAAGAGTTTTCTTTTCATATTTCTTAGAGAGTGCGGGAGTAATTCCCATTGCGATAAACTGACCGAGGTAAAGACCGAGTGCAACGCACGCAACGCCTACAAGCATAGTCATATTAAGCCCTGCAAAGCTACCGTCGTCATTGTATGTGATTATGTTCATAAAATCGCCGTTTGCATAGTAGTATGTAACAAGAGTCATTGCAACTACCATAAGAAGCTGAATCGGGCTTCTCAAAATGCCGGAGATAAGTATCTGTCTAAACGGCTTGTTGCGGAACATAATTTGGAAGTTTTCCTTAAATGTATAGCTCTTTTCGGACTTCTTAACTCTTTCCTTAGTGAAAATGCCTGCAAATTCAAAAAGTATTGACGCAATAATTGTCATAATGATAACGGTTACTATAAAGCCGTACTGAGTAGCTTTTGTTGAAGAATAGCCTTTATTTGTGAACACCGTTGCAACAACCTGCGCTACTTGAACAACCAAAACGCCGATACCGCCGATTCCTGCGGCAATACGGGCAAGACCGAGTATTTTGCTTCTGTCGTTTTCGTCCTCGGTCATAAGCGAGGTGATACCCCAAAGCGGAATGTCGCAAATCGTGAAGCACATTCCCCATGCAATGTACGAAACCGCAGCCCAGCCTACGATAAGCAATTTGGACGCCGAGCTTGTAGCTTCCGCATAATTTCCATTGAGAAATGTGAGAATTGTTATAACTCCGATTATGGCAGGAAAAATGATGAGATACGGTCTGCATTTGCCCCATTTTGTCCTTGTTTTGTCAACAATCGTTCCCATCAAAGGGTCGTTAACAGCGTCCCATATTCTTGCAATCGTCATTATCCAGCCTATTGCCATTGCCGGCAGGCATATAACATTTTGAAAATAAAAATAAAGACCGGTGGAAATTATGTTGTATATGAGATTTTGACCGAACATACCGACAAGATAACCGCCTGCCTCTTTCTTCGTATAAGTGCAAGTTTCGCCCATAAAGATACCCCTTTTACCTTTTCTTACTGCAAATTAAGCAAAGTATACGCCGAGCTTGCAGTGCACTCAGCGTTTATACTAGCGTTTATACTATTATATTTTATATAATAACAACTATTCAACAAAAAATCAAGCGTATAAGAAAAACTATTTATACAAAATGTGCAAATTGTGAATTTTGACAAAAAATAAAAAAACACATTGTACTGCGCTGTTGACAAAAGAGGATTGTTGTGATAATATAATGATAGATAAAGGGCTTATACTGTTTAGACGGTTAATCCCTAAATAGTTTTTGTTACAAAAGTAACCGTAACTTTCTCAGGGTTGGCGGTTACTTTTGTCCTTTATTTATAAACGCTGTCAGCAATGTTGCTACAATACTTATCATTGTTAAAACAATGCATAGCATTTCAAAATCAGACATAAAGCATAGCCCTCCTTTAAAGATTTCCGCTTAGGATTTCTATGTAATCAGAGGGCCGTCAGTCACCCTCTGTTGTGACGCAAGGTCAATGAGGGGATTAACCGCCTGCCGTTTTACGGCTGCCTTTATCTACCGATTGAATTATACAATAATTGCTTTTTTTATGTCAATATAAAAGCTGTTTTCGCTTTGATTGCAAAAGCCCTAAATCCCGATTTGGATTTAGGGCTGATTTTATATTATAATAAAACCGAAAATTGCAAGTGCAAGTTGAACACTTCCGTGTAAAAGTTTAATAGAGTCC
>JAJQGZ010000168.1 GCA_021200075.1 Clostridiales bacterium
GATTCAATCGCTATGGATTTTTTAGATGTTCAACTTCATTTTACAATCGGCCAATTTTTTCTATTATCTCGGCTGACGGTAATTTTTGATAATATTTTTGATAATATAATATTTTTGATAATAGATAATATATGAAAAATAAATTGAACAAGAAAAATTAAAAAACTATTGATTTAAGAGGGATAGTATGTTAATATGATCCTAATTAATATATCACTTAAAGTTGTGCTCGCTATAGATGATATAGTATATAATAATTGTTTAATACATGTTATTGCATATTGCTGTTTCTATTCGTGTGCCTACTTTAACAGAAATGAGGGAATATTTTGGCAGAAGAAATTATTACCAATAATCTAACCAGGGAAGAAGCCGACGAGCTCGATAAGCTTGCGTATACCCATAAAAGGTACCTTACTCCCAAAGAAATTGCGGCATATGTGCTTGTCAATTTCGGTCAGAAGAATTTAAGTCAGTTTGTTGATGCGTACAAAGAATTCTTTATGATTCAGTTCCTTAAGCTGAATACAACGGCTTATGCGAACATCAGCTTTTTTGCATCAATATACGACGCACTTGACGATACGATTTCCGGTCTTATTATCGACCGTACCCGTACACGCTGGGGAAGAATAAAACCGTTCTTTATTATTCCGCTTCCGTTATGGTTTATCGGCGGAGCGATGATGTTCTCCACACCCGATTTAACCTCTACTCAAAAGGTTGTTTGGTGTGCGGTTGCAGTTGTTGTTTACGGACTCGGAATGAGCTACTTCGGCGCATGGGGACTTATGATTTACAACATCACCCCGAATACCGAAGAGCGAGACAACCTTATTACAATCACAAAATTCTTTGAGCTGTTCGGAACCTGGCTTCCGTCCCTCGTACCTGTTCTTGTAACCCTGCTGCCAAGAATCAACAGCGGTATTACAATGAAGAACGTCTACAGCGGATTTGCATACTTTATGCTTATTTTCGCCTCTTTCTTCGCAATATTCGGTTGCTTTAATATGAGAGAACGTGTACCGCTTATGAGCCGTGAGGAAATGAAAGAGACCTCGGCTTTGGAATCGCTCAAAAATATCCTTACCAACAGACCTCTTTTGGTTTCAATCCTTGCAGGATTCTTTAACTCGTTTAAATCTGTCGGCGGTTCATCGGAATCTTATTTCTGGCTTAACAACACCGGTTCTCTTATGAACCAGACTATATGCGGACTCTTTACCGGTATACCGAACTATGTAATGGTTCCGCTCGCTGCAAGGATGGTTAAAAAGCTCGGTGCAAGAATGACATCCATTATTGCAGGACTTTTCGGCTTCTTTGCATATATGACCCTCTTTATCGTAGGTTATCATCCGTTCGGTCAGACCTTCAGCGACCACAGAATACTCAACCTCATTTGGATAATATTTATGTTGACAATTTGCGGTCTGCCCAATAAAATACTCAATGTAAGCGGCGCAATCATCACTGCCGAGTCGCTTGACTATATGGAGTGGAAGCACGGCTTGAGAAACGAAGCTCTTGTTACAACGGTACAGGGCTATTTCACAAAGCTTGCAACATCCGTTACCGGCTGGCTTTCAGGTATGGTACTTACCTGGATTAATTATGTTCCGCTTGCCGACTCTCTCGGCAATGCAATTCCGCAGACAGACCCTGATATGCTCAACGGTATATGGACTGTATTCTGTGTTCTCCCGGCACTTGCAAGAGGACTTTACGGTGCACTATTCTTCTTCTATCCGATTCACGGCGACCTTCAAAGACAGATGGTTGTTGAGCTTGCCGAAAAGAGAGCAGAAAGACTTGAAGAACAGAATGAGAAAGACAACGCAACTTCTCAGGATTGATAATTAAACAAAGTTTTTTACGAGCAGGGATTAAACCTCTGCTCGTTTGCGTTACTCTTAAAAAGACTAAAAGCGTAAAATAAAGATAATAATAAATATACGGCTTTTAGAAAATTTTAAAAGAAAAACAAAATACATCATTATTCGTTTGACCCAAAGGAGTGTTCAAATGGGAAAGTCAATTATTGTTGTGCCTGTTATAGGCATAATAGCATTAATAGTTGCGATAGTTACGGCAACTTCTATATCCAAAAAAGATGCAGGAAGCGACAAAATGAAAGAAATTGCGGCGGCAATAGCATCGGGTGCAAGAGCATTTCTCTTTTCTGAATACAAGGTGCTTGTATTCTTCTGCGCAGTTTTATTTTTACTTATAGGATTGCTTTTACCCGACGGATGGATAACGGCATTCTGCTTCCTACTCGGAGCGGTTTTTTCAACGCTGGCAGGATATTTCGGTATGACTGTAGCGACAAAAGCGAATGTAAGAACCGCACAGGCGGCTAATACGGGAGGCATTAAAAGCGCTTTGCAAACGGCATTCAGTGGCGGAGCGGTAATGGGACTGTCCGTTACAGGTCTCGGCTCGCTCGGAGTAAGCCTGATTCTTTTGCTTATGATAAAGGATAATCCAGATAAAGTCGGTATTCTGACGGGATTCTCCCTCGGCGCATCTTCAATTGCATTGTTTGCAAGAGTAGGCGGAGGAATATATACCAAAGCCGCCGATGTCGGCGCCGACCTTGTGGGTAAGGTTGAAGCAGGAATACCTGAGGACGACCCGAGAAACCCGGCTACAATTGCCGATAATGTCGGCGACAATGTGGGTGATGTGGCAGGAATGGGAGCGGACTTATTTGAATCATATGTCGGCTCGATAATCTCGGCGATTACCCTTGCACTGCTGACATCGTCGAATATGAACCGTGTTTACTTTCCCCTTTTAATATGCGGAACCGGAATTATCGGCTCGCTGATTTCAATATTATATGTAAGAGCCGGAAGCGGAAGAAATCCGCAGAAAACACTCAATGCGGGAGAATATGTATCGTCGGGAATTGTTGTTATTGTAGCGGCGATACTCTCCGTGGTTATGTTTGACAAGAGTTTCAGCACATTTTGGTGCGTGCTTGCAGGTATTATTGTAGGAACGGCTGTCGGCAAGCTGACAGAGATATATACTTCCGACAAATACGACTATGTAAAAGAAATTGCCGACGCATCAAAAACCGGCGCGGCTACCAATATCATAACCGGTATGAGCGTAGGCTTGAAATCGACGGCGATACCGATTATATTCATTTGTATCGGAATACTCGTATCGTACAAATTCTGCGGTCTTTATGGAATTGCGATTGCAGCCGTGGGTATGCTTTCAACAACAGGAACAACTATTGCAGTTGACACTTACGGCCCGATTGCAGACAACGCCGGCGGAATTGCGGAAATGAGCGACCTTGACCCGAGCGTGAGAGAAATAACCGACAAGCTCGATTCCGTAGGAAATACAACGGCGGCTATCGGTAAAGGCTTTGCCATTGGCTCCGCCGCTCTGACAGCTCTAGCGCTTTTCGCTTCCTATGCCGAGACTGCCGGAATAGACGAAAGCTCAATGAGTATACTTGACCCGAAGGTTGTTGTAGGCCTGTTTATCGGTGCTATGCTCCCCTTCCTGTTCTCTGCGTTCACTATGAGCAGTGTGGGCAAAGCGGCTAATAAGATGATCGACGAGGTTCGCCGTCAATTCAGGGAAAAGCCCGGTATACTTGACGGTATTGAAAAGCCCGATTATACAAAATGCGTTTCCATCTCCACAAATGCGGCACTACACGAAATGATACTGCCCGGTGTTATGGCAGTTGCCATTCCGCTCTTGGTCGGCTTTTTTGCTTGGGGTTGAAAGCCTCGGCGGACTTCTTGCAGGCTCTCTTGTCAGCGGTGTTATGATGGCAATATTTATGTCAAACGCCGGCGGTGCCTGGGACAATGCAAAGAAATACATCGAGGGAATGAAAGACGGCGGAAAAGGCTCCGAAGCGCACAAATCTGCTGTTGTCGGCGATACTGTAGGCGACCCGTTTAAGGATACTTCGGGCCCGTCGATTAACATTCTCATAAAACTTATGACAATTGTTTCGCTCGTGTTTGCATCGGCATTTTTGAGCGTAAACGGCGGTAACGGAATTATATCGTTTTAACTACAGATAATTATAATAATGACAAAAGCTGTCCTGCGACTTTGCAAGACAGCTTTTTTGTTTTATATATTCTATATAATGCCATAATGCCGTTGAAAAATCAAAAATGGAATTACTCCCACACATCCAGCTTTCTGTTTTTATAGTAAAATTCCTTATCTTTTTCTCCGATTTCACGAATCACTTTGCACGGAATGCCATAAGCTACCACATTTGTAGGAATATCGTTTGAAACTACACTTCCGGCTCCTATTACGGAATTATCACCTATTGTAACTCCCGGCATAATCTGAGCCCTGGAACCAATCCACACATTTTTTCCGATATGAATCGGCAAATTATAAACATAATGGTGTTCCCTCAAAATGGGCAAAATAGGATGCCCCGATGTGCTGAATACAACATTCGGAGCAATCAGGCAATTATCACCGATAAAAATATGCTCTCATCAACAAATGTCACATTTAAATTAAGATAGACACCGTTTCCGAGATGAACATGCTTACAGCCCCAATTTGAATTAAGTGGCATCTCGACCGTACAATTGTCACCTGTCTCTGTAAAAACTTCTTTTAAAAGCTTCTGTCGTTTTTTTGTTTCAGTCGGTAGCGTTTGATTATACTCACACATTTTATCCTGATAAATGTGCTGATTTTCCAGCAAAGCGGGGGTCGTCATAACAATATGGCAGCCTTTGCTTTTTGCGTTCTACATTATTCATAATCATATCCTCTTTTGTAACTTCCGATTTATACTCTCATACGACATTAGTATACCATATCAGAAAGGAAAAAGAAAGACCGCACTGTATCAGCAGTTTTAATATACAGCATGCTTATTCATAATCGGCGGCTATTTGAGCGGAAAGGTCGTTTAAATTATCAAGCGCCGACTGCGAAAAACAGGTATAGTATATACCGCTCAAATCGGAGTATTTTATCTCAGGCGGTGAAGTAATGTAATTCTGCTGAACTTCATTTAAAATGAATGCCGACGGCCCCGAGCCCATCAGTGCAAGAGAATATTCGTTGCAATCAAGAGTGGCTTGATAATCTTCATCATAATCTCTTTTATCGGCAAAAACAAGATATTCGCCGCCGATTTTCAGCGGCATACTGTTATCATAGCTTTCGTAAATAAGGCTGTCATCGTATGTAGTTATTCCGCCTAATTGATACAAAACAGCAGTGTTCCCCACCGATTCGTCTCCCTTTATGCACTGCATTATCTCAACGGTAAATTTTAAGCATTGGTGGCAATACTCCAAATCATTTACCTTTACTTTAAAAATACAAGAATAATTTTCAAGCTCCTGCTTGAGTTCTTCATATGTAACGGTTGCATTTTCGTAATCTATATACGAAACGGCTTCTTCATTAAAGCTCAGCGTGGCATTGTCTATATTAGCCTCGTCCTGTGACAGGCGTGAATATCCGAGCCTTGCAAAGGCAGAAAAAATCAATGAACCGATAATTACGACTGCACGAACGGCAATTTCGATTCTTTGAATATCAGACTTATTTTTCAGCAATTTTCCCACCCTTTATCTCAATAATTTCATCGCAGACATCGCCGAGCGTTTCCTTATCGTAGCTTGCTATAATAAAGGTCGTTTGGTGATTTTTGCGTGTTTCTTTAATAATTGTTTTAAGCAAATCAACCATATCGTCGTCAAGAGCGTTTGTAGGCTCGTCAAGAAGTATCAGAGACGGTTTGTTGAGAAACGCCTGAATCAGGCTGACCTTTTGGCACATTCCGAGGGAATATTTCTTAATCGTTCTTTTATCATCGGGATCGATAGAAAATTTAACGAGCCATTCTTTTATTTCATCATCCGTTGCTTTATTTTGGGAAATATCGCTGAGCATTTTAAGATTTTTAAATGCGCTCATATATTCAAACAAAGATATATGTTCTGTAACCAATCCGACGCTTTTGGGATAAACACCGTTGCCGACGATCACACCATCTACACAAGCCGTACCGCTGTCGGGCGAAATAAGACCGCTTACAGCACGCAAAAGCATAGTTTTTCCACTTCCGTTTTTACCAACCAATCCGTATATTCTGCCCTTTTCAAAGCTGACGGTGACATTATCAAGGACTTGATTTTTGTTTATTGTTTTTGAATAATTTGCAATTTCTATAAATGCCGAAAATTGCAAGTGCAAGTTGAACACTTCCGTGTAAAAGTTTAATAGAGTCCA
>JAJQGZ010000228.1 GCA_021200075.1 Clostridiales bacterium
ACCTTAAATCTTTTGCATATTTTAAAAAAACTTACACACTTTTCTTGACAAAGCCATTTTTTTACAAACAAAACCTTGACCTAAAGTCAAGTTTAGATTATATAATTATTATAGCAGATTAAATCTGTTATGTCAAATAAATATTTATATATTCAGGAGGAATTATTATGCTCGGAAATTTTACTTATTGCAATCCTACTAAACTTTATTTCGGCGAAAATGCGCTTAATTCTCTTTCCGCTGAGCTTGATAAGTACGGTAAAAATGTCGTTCTTATCTACGGTGGCGGTTCGATTAAAAAGAACGGCATTTATGACGAAGTGACCGCAATTTTGAAAAACTGCGGTAAAAATATTGCGGAAATATCTGGCATTATGCCTAATCCCACTCTCGCCAAGCTCCTTGAGGGGATAGAAATTGCACGCAGTCACAATGCAGATTTGCTTCTTGCTGTCGGTGGTGGTTCGGTTTGTGATTATGCCAAAGTGGTTTCCGTTTCCGTTAATTGCGATGACGACCCGTGGGATAAATATTATATCCGTTTTGAAGAGCCTGAGTGCGATATTGCACCTGTCGGCTGTGTGCTTACAATGGTGGGTACGGGTTCGGAAATGAATGCAGGCTCGGTTATTACAAACCAGGATGCCAAGCAGAAGATCGGTCATGTTTTTGCAGACGAATCTATTATGCCTCGCTTTTCAATACTCAATCCCAAATTCACTATGACTCTTCCTCATTATCAAATGGTTGCCGGTATTTATGATATTTTCAATCATATATGCGAGCAGTATTTTTCGGGCGAGGACGATAATACAAGCGATTATATCAGCGAGGGTCTTATGAAAAGCGTAATAGCTTCAAGCCGTATCGCAAATAAGGATATGCAAAATTACGAAGCACGCAATAATATTATGTGGACTGCAACCTGGGCGCTTAATACCCTCGTTTCCAGGGGTAAGACGACGGACTGGATGGTTCATATGCTCGGTCAGGCGGTAGGCGGTTATGTCAACGCCACTCACGGTATGACCTTGTCTGCCGTTTTTCTGCCTTATTACAGGCATATTATGCCCTGTGCTGTTGAAAAATTCAGGCGTTTTGCCGTTAATGTATGGGGCGTGAATCCGTCGGGTAAGAACGATGTTGCCGTTGCGGAAGAGGGACTGAACGCAATGGAAAGCCGGATGAAGGAACTCGGTCTTGTTATGAACCTTACCGATCTCGACGTTCAAGAGGATATGATAGAGCATATTGCCGACGTTACAATTATTCTTAAAAGCGGATATAAACCTCTTGACAGAAAGGAAATTATAGAAATATTCAGGGAAAGCTTATAATTTAAACAAATATAATTTATCGAAAGGATTGATATAAATGGCAGTAAAACAAACGGCAGGGCGAGACAGTCTCGGAGAATTTGCACCCGAATTTGCAAGGCTTAACGACGAGTATTGTTCGGCGAGGTATGGAGCAGGGAGGATAAGCTCTCGCTTCGTGACCGTTCGCTTGTAATGGTAGTTTCACTTATGTCTCAGGGTCTTGCGGATTCCTCTTTTAAATATTATCTTATGTCGGCAAAGCAAAACGGAATTACAAAAAAACGGAAATTGCCGAGATAATAACACACTGCGCTTTTATGCAGGCCGGTCTAAGGCTTGGGTGGCATTTCGTATGGCAAAGGAAGTATGGGCTGACGATGAGGAAAGCACATCTCAGCACGGCGGATTTTTCGGTCTCGGCGAGCCTAATGACGCTTTTGCGCAATATTTTATCGGTAACAGCTATCTTAAACCGCTTACATCGCCCGGTGCTTCGGTCTTTATTGCTAATGTTACATTTGACCCTAAATGCCGCAATAATTGGCATATCCACCACGCAAGCAAGGGCGGCGGTCAGATACTTGTATGTGTTGACGGACTCGGCTGGTATCAGGAAGAGGGCAAGCCTGCTCAAAGCTTAAAACCCGGCGATGTTGTAACTATACCTGCCGAGGTTAAGCATTGGCACGGTGCGCAGGCGAACAGTTGGTTTTCGCATCTTGCGGTTGAACGTCCGGGCGAAAATACTTCAAACGAATGGCTCGAAGCAGTTTCAGACGATGAATACAACGCATTGTAATTTCAGCAAAAAGGGGATAAATATATGGAAAAAATCAAAGGTAATTTAGGCTTCGGCTGTATGCGTCTTCCTATAAACGGCGAGGATATTGACATAGAACAGACCAAGCAAATGGTCGATAAATTTATGCAGTCCGGCTTTAATTGTTTCGACACCGCAATGGGATATATTAACGGCAAAAGCGAGCTTGTGGTTAAGGAATGTCTCACGAGCCGTTATCCGAGGGAAAGCTATGTTCTTACAGATAAGCTGACGGATTTTTATTTCAAAACACACAGGCAACAGGAATGACCGCTTATGAATTTGGCAAGCAGTATTTGTTTGATCCTCTTTCTATGGACAGCGTTAGCTGCGGCAGTGATGCTCAGGGAATTTCAGACGGCGGCAACGGCTTTTCAATGAGCGTTTACGATATGCTCAAGTTGGGACAGTTTTATCTTGACGGCGGAATGTGGCTCGGCGAGCAGATTGTATCGTCAAGCTGGGTTGATGCTTCTACCTCGATTCAATTTGAACGCTCAACAGGCACCGCAGATTACGGCTATCAATGATGGGCGCGTACATTCGGTAATGATGATTATAACGTATTCTTTGCACAGGGACACGGCGGTCAATATATTTTTGTGATACCGGATTTGGAGCTTGTGATTGCGATTACGAGCGATTATGAAGGCTCAACAAGTATCTATTGGCAAATTGCAAACAGTATAGTAAACGCCGCTTCCGATTAATCTTAACTATAAAAAGGGGGGAGCTGATGATATGAAAAAAATAATCAGCATTTTTATGTGTTTTGCGCTGCTGTTTGCGTTTTCCGCTTGCTCGTCAAGCGAGCAGACACAGCAGGATGATACTCAAACACAGCAAACCGATGAAACGGTGAGCGAAACTCAAACCGAGACAGAGACCGGAACACAGTCTGAAGATGGAAAAATATTGGTAGTTTATTATTCCGCTACAGGGAATACGAAAACGATTGCTTCATATATTGCCGAAGCACGGGAGCCGATATTTTTAAGCTTGAACCGGTCGATAAATACAGTGATGATGATTTGGACTGGACAGACAGCGACAGCCGAGTGTCATATGAATATGCAAACGAGGATGAAAGAAATGTCGAGCTTGTGCAGACAAGCGTTGACGATTGGGACACATACAACACTGTGTTTATTGGCTATCCGATATGGTGGGGGATTGCCTCTTGGGTTGTGAACGGCTTTGTTGAAAGCAATGATTTTACAGGCAAAACAGTTATTCCGTTTTGTACCTCCTCAAGCTCAGGCATCGGTGAAAGCGGCGAGCTTCTTGCCCAAGCCGCCGAAAGCGGAAATTGGCTTGACGGCGAAAGATTTTCTTCCTCTGCAACTCAGTCTGATGTTACCGAATGGGTTGAGGGGCTTGAGCTGTAAATATAGAAGTTCAATTTAAAAAAATGCATATAAAACAAGGCATTTTGTAGGGGCGGATACCATCCGCCCGCCATATTTGAGTAAAAATAAATGCTCTTAATACCACACAATATTTATTACAAAACCTAAAAAATCCCTGCCGAAACGAACGACAGGGATTTTGAATTTTGTGTAGATAATTAATCAATAATTTTCCGCACGAAGTTCAAAATAGCTTTGCGGATGGTTGCAGGTTGGGCAAATTTCCGGCGCTTTCGTGCCGATTACAATATGTCCGCAGTTACGGCATTCCCATACCTTTACCTCGCTTTTTTCAAACACCTGTGCAGTCTCAACATTTTTAAGAAGAGCACGGTAACGCTCCTCGTGGTGCTTTTCAATTTCAGCTACAAGGCGGAATTTTGCCGCAAGCTCCGAGAAGCCCTCTTCCTCGGCTGTTTTTGCAAAGCCGGCGTACATATCCGTCCATTCGTAGTTTTCGCCCTCAGCCGCACTGAGCAGGTTTTGAGCGGTGTCGCCGATACCGTTAATTTCCTTGAACCACATTTATGCGTGTTCCTTTTCGTTTTCGGCAGTCTTGGTGAATAAAGACGCTATCTGCTCGTAGCCCTCTTTCTTGGCAATGGACGCAAAGTAAGTGTATTTATTTCTCACTTCCGATTCGCCTGCAAATGCTGTCTGCAGATTTTTTTCAGTTTGTGTTCCCGAATAATCTTTCATATTGTCAGTCTCCTTTTAGCCAATTTATTGGGTAGATTTATTCTTTTATAAATTTCTCGGCTGTATCGGCAATGTTCTCCGCCGACAGACCAAACTGCTTTAATAAATCAAGTGCGGGCCCGCTGTGACCGAATTCGTCGTTTACACCGATTCTCTTAATCGGTGTCGGGAGCTTTTCGCCCAAAAGCGACGATACAGCTTCGCCGAGACCGCCTATTATGCTGTGTTCCTCAACCGTAATTACTCGTCCGGTTTTCTTTGCGGAAGCAAGGATAAGCTCCTCGTCAAGCGGTTTGATTGTCGCCATATTTATAATTTCGGCGCTCATTCCTTTTTCAGCCAGGGTTTTTTGAGCCTCTATAGCCTCATTTACCATAAGACCGTTTGCGATTACGGTAATGTCGTTACCCTCGCAGATAAGCTCGCCCTTGCCGATTTCAAATTTGTAATCATCACTGTGGAATACCGGCACCGCAAGTCTGCCGAAACGCAGATAAACAGGGCCGTTATACCTGTATGCAGCCTTTACCGCCTGCCTTGCTTCAATATCATCGGCAGGGCATATAACAACCATTCCGGGAATGGCTCTCATAAGCGCAAAGTCCTCACAGCATTGGTGAGACGCTCCGTCTTCGCCGACCGAAATTCCGGCGTGCGTAGCGCCGATTTTAACATTCAAATGCGGATAGCCAACAGAGTTTCTGAGCTGTTCAAATGCTCTGCCTGCCGCAAACATCGCAAAGCTCGACGCAAACGGAACAAGACCCATTGTGCTCATACCTGCCGCAACGCACATCATATTTGATTCTGCGATACCGCAGTTTATATGGCGGTCAGGATATGCTTTTTTAAATATTCCTGTTTTTGTGGCGGCGGAAAGATCGGCGTCAAGTACAACAAGATTGTCCGCTCCCTCGTTTGCCAGTTCTTTTAAAGCGTTGCCGTAGCTTTCACGGGTTGCAATTTTTTTAATCTCTGCCATATTGGTTACGCCTCCTCAATTTCTTTAAGCTGTGCTTTCAGCTCTGCCATAGCAATGTTATATTGCTCTTCGTTGGGGGCTTTGCCGTGCCAGTCAACCTGATTTTCCATATACGAAACGCCTTTGCCCTTTACGGACTTCATTATAACACCGAACGGCTTATCCTTGGTGCTGTGGAAAGCGTTAAACGCTTTTTCAAGCTCGTTAAAATCGTTTCCGTCAACAGTCATAACCTCAAAACCGAAAGTCTTGAGCTTTTCGTCGATTGGCTCGGCGCTCATAACCTCGCTGCATGGGCCGTCAATTTGCAGTCCGTTGCTGTCAATGAATACGCAGAGATTGTCAAGCTTGTACTGAGCTGCAAACATCATTGCTTCCCAAACCTGACCCTCTTCAATTTCGCCGTCGCCGAGGAGGGTATAAACATTAATATTGTTTTTGCCGAGGTATTTTGCGCCTTTTGCCATACCTGCCGCTGCACTGATACCCTGACCGAGAGAACCGGTTGACATATCAATTCCCGGTACGGTATTCATATTGGGATGCCCTTGGAGGTACGAGTCGATATGCCTGAGAGTCGGCAAATCCTCAACAGGGAAGTATCCTCTGTAAGCAAGTGCACTGTAAAGACCGGGCGCACAGTGACCCTTTGAAAGAACAAATCTGTCCCTGTTTTCATCTTTCGGATTTTTGGGGTCAATGTTCATCATTTCCTTAAAATAAAGGCAAGCAAAAAGATCTGCCGACGACAGGCTTCCGCCGGGGTGGCCCGCTTTTGCTGAATAGGTGCTTTCTATAATGCCCATTCTGATTTTTACGGCATATGAAGAAAGCATTTTTTGGGTTTCTCTGTCCATTTATTTATCTTGTATGATATAGTTAGCTATTAAATCATACCCTTTCATAAAATTTA
>JAJQGZ010000066.1 GCA_021200075.1 Clostridiales bacterium
TTTATTATAAAAAAAAGATAAACTAAAGTTCCCATATGATAGATTATATGATTAATTAAATAATTACCGATACTGCCGCAAGTTATTTCATAGCCGATATTGGCTTTTATATGCATACATATTATGCCTATTGCGGCTAAAGCTCTCAAACCGTTTAAATTGTTATATTTCCGTTGTTTGGTCTCACAATTAGTCATTATGGTTGTATGTTCTTGTTATGTTTTACAGATACTGATCAAATCTTGCTTCAATACGATTTCACTGCATATTGGTTTATAATTTTATGTTAGATTTTGTCTTAACATTTTATTTTGTAATTTAATGCTGAAATTAGGACTGATAAATTTTAAGAAGTAAATCAGTGTATTGGCTGAGGTTAATAAATTTTGCATCAGCGCAATTGACGCTCAGCTTAGACAATCTATCGTTATCATAATAAAGATTTTTTATTGCTTCGGTAAGCTTTTTTACATTGCCGGGTTCAAACAGCAAGCCGTTTTCGCCGTCGCTTACAAGCTCCGGTATGCCGCCGATATTTGCACAGATTACCGGCGTGCCAAGGGATATGCTTTCCATAACCGAAAGCGGGCAATTTTCGTACCATTCGCTCGGATAAATACTGAAGCGTGCCCGTGATATCAGCTCTTTAAGCTCATCGCCCGATTTAAAGCCGACATTTTTGATATTGGCGACTTTGTTTATTTTCTCCTCCAAAGCTCCGCCGCCTGCAAAAACAAACGGTATATCCGGAAGAGACTTGCAAACGCTGAGCAGTGTATCTATTCCCTTTTCCTGCGAAAATCTGCCGAAATAAAGGACATAATCGCCTTTGCCGACTGATTGAGCGGGAGAGGAATCCATAAAATTATGTATTGCAACGGTTTTGTTTTTAAAAATCGGATTAGTGTCAAGCTTCGTTTTCATAAACTCGCTACAACAGATAACGGTATCAATCTGCTCATATGTCTTATTCGAGTTCCAATACATCGCTTCAATCATACCGATTGCAGATTTCATCGTTGACGAATGAACACATTTATTTTTCATACAGTTTACAAACTGACCGTTTATACATTTTTCACAAATTTCACCGCTGTCGGGATTATAAAGCATATGATTTGGGCAGATAAGCTGATAATCGTGGGCGGTGTATATAATTTTAACTTTATGACCGGTATCCTTTTCCCACTTGCGGATTTCAAGAATAACGGACGGGGTAAGCTGGTAATTAAAATTATTGAGATGTACAGCATCCGGCTGAAAATCATCAAGGACAAGGCGAATTTTTTTCATTGCTTCTTTTGAATATATTGTTTTCAGCGAAAGCTTCAATTTTTGCACCGCACCCGAATTGTGAAAATTCATTTGCTCGGTATATGCATTCACGGAGTTTGTGACGCAATTATCGGAGTGGAGCATACCGAAGTATTCCACACTGTGACCGAGTTCACTCAGGTGTTCGCCCAATTTAAGCATATATGTTTCCGAACCGCCATTTGGGTACAGAAACTTATTTACCATTAATATTTTCATTTTTCGTCCTTATAAAGTTCTAAGGTTTTATTGGTAACATCGTCCCAATTAAATTTGCTGCAAATAAAATCGGAGGCGGTATTTTTATAGTTATTTACAGAATTTTCATCATTTAAAAGGGATTGGAGCTTTGATTGCAAATCCTCGACACTGCCTTTTTGAAAATAGACTGCGTTTTCCTCGCAAACCTCGGTACATTCCGGAATATCGGAAGTGAGGCAGCAGCAGCCGTAGCTCATAGCTTCAAGCAGGCTTAAAGGCATACCCTCTATATCACTCGGAAGACAATAGGTATATGCGTTTGAATAAAGCTCTTCAAGCACTCTGCCCTGTACAAAATCCGTAAAAATTATATTTTCATCATCAGCGGCAAGAGATTTTACCTGCGCCATATATTCATCGGTATGGCTTAAACCGCCGGCTATGACCAGCTTTTTTGAAGTATTAATTTTTTTATACGCTTCTATAAGATAATGAACTCCCTTTTCGGGAACTATTCTGCCGAGGAAAAGGATATAGCCGTCCTTTTCCAATCCGAATTTTTTAACTATTTCATCGGCTTGCCTTATCTGTGGCTTAGTAACTCCGTTGGGGATATAATTTGTTTTACGGTTATATTTTTCAAGAAAATATGCCTGAACATTCCTTGAAAGGACAATTATTTCATCGGTATATTTAGCCGCATTTTTTTCGCTGAAAAGCAAAAACTTTGTGGCAAAGCCGCCCCATTTTGACCTCTGCCAATCAAGACCGTGGATTGTGACGATTACTCTTTTGCCGAAAAGCTTTGGCAAGAACGACATTGAAGCCGGCCCCTCAGCGTGAATATGTACAACATCAAATCGGCTGAAGCTGATTCTCAAAGCGGCGAGAAAGCTGTAAACAACCGCATTAAGCTTTGCGTTTTGAAATGTAAATACGGTTTTAAGCTTAACCGAGTTATATTCCTTGAGTTTGCCGGAGGGTTCGTCAAAATCCGTGCCGGACACATGATGACCGTAACGGTTATATGCCGTTACGCTGTTGCCCATTTCGGCAAGGCGACTTGAAAGCTCGGCAACAACAATTTCGATACCGCCCTCCCGTGAGGGAATACGCTTATGCCCCATCATTGCAATTTTCATTTTATCATATTCCGTTCAAAGATTGTAAATTATCGTTTTGCTACTCTGCGCCCTTATGGGTCAGAACAACTCCGATGGTTTTGAACAATATTTTTATATCAAGACCGAGCGACCAATTATCAATATAATCGCAATCGAGCTTAACCACTTTTTCAAAATCCTGAATATCAGACCTGCCAGAAACCTGCCAGTTGCCTGTGATGCCCGGCTTCATTGAAAGGCGCCTTTTATGGTGACTCTCGTACTGTTCAAACTCATCAAGCGTCGGCGGTCTTGTGCCTACAAGGCTCATATCACCCTTTAGCACATTCCAAAACTGGGGAAGCTCGTCAATGCTGTATTTCCTGATGAATTTGCCGACCTTTGTTATCCTTGGGTCTTCATCCATTTTGAACATAAAGCCGTCCATTTTATTTTTTTCCATAAGCTCCTGCTTGCGTTTTTCCGCATCCGGATACATTGAGCGGAGCTTATAAATATTAAATATCCTGCCGTTTTTACCGACACGCTGCTGTTTGAAAATCAGCGGGCCCGGAGATTCAATAAGCAGAGGAATTGCAACAATAAGAATAATCGGCAAAGAAACAACCGTTCCGACTAAACCGCCTACTATATCAATCGCACGCTTCATAATCGCCATAGCTACGCCGAACTTATTGTCGGTAGGAGAAAATACAGCCATAGGATAGCCTGATTTGACAATACAGTTGAAATTGTCAAATTTACTGTCCTTTACTATTTTTTCTACAGACGGGAGATTTATATTGACTGTTATGCCCATATTCTCGATTTCTTCAACCAAATCGGCGATATTATCTATCTCATCAAGCGGGAGATTTATGTACACCTCGTCAAGTGGAGCAGTCCTTATCCAGCCGAGAACATTCTCCATATTAGCAACAACAGGCACGCCGAAAAGCTCGGATACCGAGGTACGACTGCCATTGTTCTTGTCAATATATTTATACTCGTCATTTTCAATAATGCAGTCGGCAAGCGCAACCGCCTTTACATTTTTAGACCAATCGGTCTGAAGCCTCGGAATGAACTCCTGAGCACGGTCATAGGTTGTGATTATACCCGTAATCGTGGCAAATTTACTGTTCGATAACTTACTGAGCAATATTCTCTTAATGATATATCTCAAAATAATTGAAAATACCGCAAACAGAATAAAGCTACCGAGGTATTGGTATCTTGACTCGATAATATCGTTTTTGGTAAGTATCAGCAATGTTCCGAAAAGCGCATAAGTGAGCGTACAATCCCTCAAAGCAGAAGCAATCTCCATAGGCTTGCTCCTTTTGAGCAGGTTTATCGGAGATGAAAAGAGCAAAAAAACCACAAGGTAAGAGACAGCCAGAACAATTGAATATTCCGCCCAGGTTGAAGTATTATAATCGGAAACCTTGGATGAAAAAATCCATATTCCGAAATGAAAGCATATATAAGAGATTAACTGCGCAAAAAAGAGCGATACTATCCCTGCAAAAAATTCAAGCCATCTTTGCATTTTTTTGCGTTTATTCATTCATAACATCTCTTGTCATCAAAAATAATTTTTCCGCAATCGCAATGTGATAATTAATGGTTAAATTATTTGTATAATTAATGATAATTATAATTGTAATTATAGTTATAATAATTATAGTTATAATAGCCGTATTTATATCTGTTCTTTCCGCTGTAATAACGGCTCTTGTAACGAGAATAATAGTTTTTGTCCGGAGTGGCCACATCGTTTAGCATAAAGCCGACAATGTTTGCGCCGATACGCTCAAGCGAGGTCACCGCCGCTTTTACCTCCTGAATATCCGTATTGCCCGCTTTTACAATAATTATAAATCCTGTTGTTTTGGAAACAAACGATGTTGCGTCGGTAACAAGATTTACCGGCGGAGTGTCGATAAACACGCAGTCATAATGTTCCTTTACAAAAGCGAGGAGCTTATCCATCCTTGCCGATGAAAGAAGTTCGGCGGGATTTGGCGGAATTTTACCGCTGGTGAGTACCGAAAGATTTTCAATATCCGTTTTGAAAACGGTTATGTTATCGGTAAGACCGGCAAGAATTTCCGAAAGACCGTTTTTAACCGGTATGGAAAACATACGGTGAAGCGTGGGTTTACGCATATCTGCGTCTATCAGTAAAGTCCTTTTCCCCATTTGGGCAAAGGAAATTGCAAGGTTGATTGAATTGATTGATTTACCATTATTCGCCGACGGACTCGTAACGACGAATACGGGGCATTTCTCCCCCTGCTGAATAAAAAGCAGGTTGGTTCTGATTGAATTATAAGCCTCTTTAACAACAAAAGGAGAATCGGCACAGAGTATCTTTTTCTGATCGTCCTTGCTGAAGCCTTTTACGGAGGATTTATTTTTCTTTTCTTTCTTCTGCGATTTATTATCCTTGCCTATTTTCATCTTTTGTCACCCTCCTTGTTTTGAACCAGCGAATCGAAGGCTGATGATGAGGCGGACGAGGAATCGGAAATCTGCACAGACGAGCTTGACGCAACAGGCGCGAGCCTCGGAATAGTACCGAGTACGGGAATATCGAATTCCTTTTCCAAATCCCTTTCATCCTTAATTCTTGTATCAAATATTTCCTTGAGGAAGAATGCCGCAAACGAGGCGACAAATCCCGCAAGCAGAGCTATTACAACTATTTTTTCGACATTAGGTGAGGACGGCGAACTCGGCAGGGATGCGTAATCAACAATCTGCACACTGCCGGCATTGATTATCTTCACAATTTCATTGGGGCCGATTTCCGCAATAGTATTGGCAATATCCATAGCCTCCTGCGCATTGGTATTGGTAACCTGAACATAGAACATAAAAGTATTCTCAACCTGACTGCACGCAACCATACTCTTTATTGCGCCGGTGGAAATATCGTAATCGAGGTTGTCCGCAACCTTTTCAAGAAAGGTGGTGCTTTTTATAATCTGCATATAGGTATTTACCAGGCTTTGCGATGCGTCAATTTCACTGCTGGTGATACTGCCGTCGGTGCTGATACGGTTATTGTCATTATAAGCGCACAAGGTAATTGTTGCACTGTACTTAGGAGTTATAAAAAAGTTTGTGAAGCAACCTGCCGCCGCTCCGCATGCTAAAGCTATAAGCACCATAAAGACTATTTTTTTTCTGATTGTAAAGAATATTGCTCTCAGGTCTATTTCTATTTCTTTATTATCTTCCATCTTTTTCTCCGGTGTGAGCATTAAAAATTTGTACCTAACGGATTAACCGGTTAAAACATAGGCAATCGGCAAAAAATCCGTTTTGCAAATGCTGCTAAGTATAAAAGAGAATATAATTATGATTACTTTAAATTATACCAATATAAAGCGGTAATGTCAATATTTTAACTAAGGATTTGCGCAAACATTAACATTCAAGTAAATTCCCAAAGTAAATTCCACAGTGGAATTTGAGGTGGAATTTAGTATGGG
>JAJQGZ010000032.1 GCA_021200075.1 Clostridiales bacterium
AATACTTACAAAATACAACAGGCGAGGGGGAACTGCCGTTTTGAGCTCTTTCGTCATTTTTTGCCAAACGCCGATAACCGTTGACAAAAATATTACAAAATGTTATAATAAAAATACATTTTTATCACTGGGTTTTCAAACAGGTTCGGGAGGGATTAAAAATTCGTATGAAAAAGCTGTTTTCCGTAATTTTTTCACTTATCATTGCAATTACTGGCGTGTTCAGCGTTCCACTTTATGCATATGCGTCAAGTTATGTCGATGAGCTTATTGCAAAGGGTTTTCCTCAAAGCTATGTTGAAAAGCTGACCGCTTTGCACGAAAAGCATCCTAACTGGATTTTTGAACCCCTGCTTACCGGACTTGATTGGCAAACGGCGGTAGATGGTGAACGCTCAACTCATTCCAACCAGCTCATTCAAAAAAAGCTCGTCATATGATTCGTCTATGTACTGTTCCTGCTCAAGCTGTTATGTTAATTCAAGCTATGCTGTGCAGGAGGGGAGCAGTTGGGTTTCCGCTTCCGAAACCGCCGTTAAATATTATATGGATCCTCGTAATTGGCTTGATGAAAAGCATATTTTCCAGTTTGAATCCACTTCCTACGACGGCACGCAGCCCAATCTGGTGTAGAGGCAATTCTCAGCGGTACTTGGATGTATGATTCCCTGATTACATATGCCACGACAAGCGGTTCGACAAAAACCTATGACAGTTCTACGAAGTATTCCGATGTTATTATGAAAGCGGCTTCCGGCAGCGGTATGAGCGCATATTACCTTGCGTCAAAAATTAAGCAGAAAAACGGCGGAACAACCGCCTCGGCGTCCGCTGTTTGCGGTACTGTAAGTCCGTTTCAGGGAATATATAATTATTAATATAGGAGCATATACAGGTGCGTCTGACGGTCTTGCGTGGGCGGCAGGATTTTTGAAGACCAATAAAGCAACCACTCTTTACTCAAGCTATGATTCCTCTTCCACTACCGGCTCCGGCACTCAAACAGCTCTGTCGTCAAGTCAGTATATGACCTGGAGAGCGAATAAGGGCAATTACTATTATGTGCGACTTTATAACGAAACTTCAAACGGATACACAGAGGGCGCAAGCGGCTATGTGCTTAAATCCGCTTGCAGAACAACATATCTCGGCGATACCACATCGGGTCTCGGCAGACCGTGGTCTAATCCGTATAAATCCATATATTACGGCGCAAAGTATATCGCAAGGAGCTTTACCACACAGACGAGCGGTTACCTGCAAAAGTTCAATGTAAATCCCGCTTCTTCAACTCTTTATTCAAATGAATATATGAAAAATGTTGCGGCGGCTGCAAGCGAGGCTGAGACGACTTATAAAGGATATTCAAACGCAGGCATACTTTCTGTTATAAAAACTTTTGTTATCCCCGTGTTTAACAATATGCCGGATGATACAACCACAACTTCGGTTACGGTTGATCGGGTAACCGGTTTGACGGCGACCTCCGGCAACAACTATGTTAAACTCAGCTGGACGGCTTTGTCAAATGTCAGCGGTTACTATGTTTATATGTACGATACCACCGCAAAGAAGTATAAGTTTTATAAGAATGTTTCAAGCTCGTCTTTGAAAATCAGCGGTCTTAAATCGAATAAAAAATATAAATTCAAGGTAAAAGCGTATTACGATTATAACGGCACTCGTTATAAGGGAAAGAAAAGCGCCGCCGTCAGTATTAAAACGAAGAATAAAGTCGTTACTGTAAAAAGCGCAAAATCCTCAAAAACAAGGAAGATTACCGTTAAATGGAAAAAATGAGCGGCGTCACAGGCTATCAGGTTATGTGGTCGACGACAAAGAATTTCAAAAGTAATTTCCTTTCCGTAAAAGTAAAGGGTGCTTCTCAAAAGAAGAAAACGCTCACCACCGCTCAAAGCAACAAAAACTACTATGTTCGTGTCCGTGCCTATAAAACCAAAAACGGCAAAACAACATATTACTCCTGGAGCAAAACAAAAAAAGGTTAAAGTGAAGTAAAAATTTCAATAAAATGCGTAATTGCATTGCAACTTTCCGTAGGGGCGGATAGCATCCGCCCACTCTTTTCGGTCTTTTTAATATTATTTTCGGGCAGATAATATCTGCCCCTACGCTGACGCTAATAAAATAATATCAATATCAAAAAAATGCAAAGCACAGAAAAGCCGAGAGGACTTGATGTCCTCTCGGCTTTATGAATATTATTGAGAAAAATAGCATTATTGCTTAAAAAGTGTCATTAAAGCAGTAGCATATAAATACAATTTCTCTGTGCGGTTATGACCGCTTTATCAACATCCCGGACTACATTTTAACTTTTATGGTCTTAGTATATGACGAATAAACCTTTTTACCGTTCACTGTCTGGTAAGCTCTGATTCTGACATAATATGTCTTGCCCTTTTTGAGTTTTTTTAAGTGTAGCAGAAGTAGTCTTACCCTTTTTAACCGTAACGGTCTTTTTGTTCTTTGTGAACTTTTTATTGGTTGCGTACTGAATTGTGTAGCCCGATGCGTTCGTCACCTTTTTCCAGCTTACCTTGACGGAAGTTTTGCTCTTTTTCTTAGCTTTCGGAGAAGCGGGGGGAGGAGATCTTTGTAACGGCGATAATGGTTGAATATTCGCCGTACTTTGTCGTTTCTACTCCGTCAACGGTTGCGCTGTAGTATGCTCTTACTCTGAACTGATACTCGGTATTCGCCGTCAGCTTAACCTTTTTGCCGTTTGATACTGCATAGTTCGTTTTAAGCGAAGTGCTGTTTGTAGTGCCGACAAGCACCCACTTTTTCTCTTTTTGGAATCGTAGGTGTATATCTCGTAAGAGCATTTGCTTCCCTGACCGTTCCAGGAAATTGTGACTGTCGATGTGGTAGAAGAGCTGTTAGTTCCTCCTGTGATTTTTGCAGGGGTAACAAGAACTGCTTGTTCCGCCGGAAGAGGAACCGCCGCTTGAACTGTCGTCTGAGCTGCCGCCTGAGCTGCCGCCCGAACCACTACCGGAGCCGTTGTCATATGTCTCAAAGCTGAATGTTACCGTACCGCAGTAGTTGCCGATAAATTCAACGGTCATATATGCTGCGCCGACATTTATGTTGTTGCTGTAGGATGTAATCCTGTAATCCGTACCCTCGGTTAAGCCTGATATATAGATATCGACGGAGTTATTTCACTTCCGGTATAAGCATAAGAGGAACCTATTGACTGACCGTCGGTGTAAGAAGCACTTGTATCCCACTGATAAGCAACCGTATAATCTCTGTAAAGCTGTGTGCCTTCTTGCAGATATTCACTACCGGACAGAGCTGTATAAATAAGTCTCCCGGTATCGCCGTAATTTATTTTGGTAGGATCTTCAAAAGAAACTGTGAAGTCGGTACCAGCTACAAGTCTGCTGACAATTATTTCTCCGTCAGCTAATATATCCAAATACGATGCATTTGCTAAAATATCCTCGCCGTATGCAACCTCAACAGAATCAACAGTTATTTCGCTGAAATCACCTTTGACGATATTGAAGTAAATTTCAAACGGTTTTTAATTGTCGTAATTACTGCTTGTGAACCAAATCTGAATTTTGTATGAACCGGGTTTCCGCGGATTTGATACGGCATAACCTGTTTTGGTATTCAGAATTACAATATAATAATCTTCTCCCTCTACCAGATAATTTTCAGCAACATCGTATAAATCAACCGTAAAAGTTATGGTAGCCGCTTTGAATAGTACCTCTTGAGATGTTGTTGTAGAACTGTCAACTATTTCATCACCGTTCCATGGCATACTGGAATATCCGTTCCAATCGCTCATATCAAGTGGACGTAATTCAAAGTCTAATGTATAAAGGATTTCACCGTCTGTTGATACTGCCCAAATAGATCGTGTTTCGTCAACAACGTCTTCTATATATTTATCTCCGTCTTCGTTTTCAAAATTGCATTCGATATTGTATTCAATCCCGTTTACAAAATCCTGAAGCATAAGATCGTAAAAATATCCGTAGCCGTTATAAACTATTTCGTTGCTGCACTCTTCAAGCACATATTTATCATATCCGGTTTCCTCGTCCTCGACCACTTTAACTTGATAATATTTACCATTGGGACTGATGAAAAAGTAATTCTCAATTTCAAGATAGTTATTTTTGTCGGTTCGTCTTGTCAAAATTGCCCAAACATTTGAACAATCTATTGTCTTGGAAGCCAAAACATAGTCTTCCTCGTCAATCTCCGCAAGGAATAAATCGCTGTACTCATCTTTCATCTGCTGATGAGTGGTTTTGCCAAAAGCGGTGTTGCTTGTTTCTCTGAGGAAATATGTGTAATCTATAATTGAAAGTATATCGCTGTCGCTATAATAAATTGTTTTTACGGTCGTTGCTGATGTTGACGAAAATGTAGCATCATAATAGTACCACTGCGCATCGTCGGTTGAATATGTTTCACTGTCGCTTGCGCAAAGCTTTACTATGTTCCATGCGTGAGGGTCGCTGCGTTCTTCCTCGGTATAATCGCCCTGTATAATTCTACAGTCAATGCCGTTTAACTGGCAAAGATAGTATGTTACGAGTGAATAACCGTCGCACACCAAAAAAACCTTGGTTAGCTTCCTTAATTTTGGTAAGCCCCATTGAATCCGTCGTGGTTTCCCAATTATACTCATTTATGTCAATAATACTCTCCGAATTTACCGTGTTGCCGAGCAAAGCGCCGTATGCGGTATGAGAATTGACATATCGTGTGCCGGGTACATCCGTTTCCTCAATTACGCCCTCGTTGACATCGTCATCGTAGCGTGCGTTTGTAGCTATAAAATTATATATCGTCTTTACGATATAGTAATTTTTCTCATTTATCGTGAGGTCGGAACTTTGGATAAATTCGTTATTGTCAATGAATGTTTTCTGCCACTTTGCCATAAATTCATCAACCACAGCTTCTGATTCGGCTGTAGTTCTGTATGTAACATTACAACTGATGTAATAATAGCTGTAATCTCTGTAGTATGATGCGGCAAGCTTCCTGCACCCTGTGAAAGTGATGCTCGAAATATTCATTTCAAGATAATCGCCAGAATGAGCCATTGTGTAGCTGTCGGTGATGTTATCCGTTGAAAGAGCTTCGCTGTACACCTGATTGTAAACCGCAGTAGCCTCTGCGTTCCAATCGCTTTCATTGTCTTTTGAATTGTAAATATCGGCGTCGGTCGCAAAGTAGAAAGTTATACTTTCTTCCCTCGCAATCATCTGATCCCTCAGATATGCGCCGGCTTCGACCAAATCCTCCGTGCTGTCAACAGCAACGCACTGATGCAATTGCAGAGAATCTTTATTTATGTCTATGTCATAAACCGACATTACTCCGGTTTAGCTGTCATATGTGTAATACTCTCCGTCGGTTTCGTCCGCTCCTGCCGAGCAGGTGAAGCATACGGCGCAGGTAATCACAAGGACTGCCGTGATGATTGACAAAATCTTTTTTCATAATAAAACCTACTTTCGTAAAAATGATTTTGTACCTTCTTTATATAATTATATAAATTTAGTTAAACACTCCTTCATATTTATTTTACTACTGTGCTTTATTTATTTCTATAGTGATTTTTAATAAAAATAAAGGCTGATATTTGTATAATTTAACCAAACGCAATTTTCAAACCTTGCACAGGGTGGGCTATGGGTAAAATTTTAGGCGAGCGATGCATTTGCACCGCCCGCCTAAAAATCGTATTCGATTAACCATATGGTCAAATTGTATTCGCCCACATAAAAATTATATTTCGATTAATCGTATGGTCGAATTGTATTCATGCACATAAATCATAACCGGCTAACCGTAGAGGGTGAATTGTATTCGTCCGCAACAAACGGCAATCAAACAACCAACCGTAGTACCTTGTATTTACTAAAAGTTTATAAATAATTGGAATTATCATATAATTTTCTATTAAAATACAAGAAGTAAATTACACAACGATAAAAACTATTCATAAAGTTTTAGACGATACACAGTAGTAGTACTCCATAAATGCTAAAACTTTACTAATATAACAAAATATGGTATACT
>JAJQGZ010000033.1 GCA_021200075.1 Clostridiales bacterium
GCTAAAGCATTTGTATCCTGCAATCGAAATGTAAAACCTTAGTCAGGACAGAGTAGTACAAAATATAAATTAATTTGGCGTGGTTATGGGTACTTTATCGACAGCCAAAAAAAGGATAGCCGAAAAAGCTATCCTTTTCCTTATAACATCGTGCCCACAATACAACGAAAATAAGCATTTAATTTTCACTTCTCTGCAATTATAATCTTTAGCTGATTATATGGTACATTATATCACATATTGCGATATTTGTCAACATCACATTTCGAGATAATTTAAAATAATTCGCATATACTACTATGAGGGGCGTTGTTATGCGAATTAGGGATTTACAAGAGGACAATGATTTAAAACAAAGAGATATAGCGGCAATTTTAAATGTAAAGCAAAATACCTATTCACAATATGAAACCGAAAAAAGAGAAATACCGATTGCTTTACTTTGCCGGCTTGCCGATTATTATGCGACGAGTGTTGACTATATTTTGGGAAGAACCGACATACAAGAGCCATACAAATAATTGATATTCAAATTAAACTGCGGAGTTTAAGTAGTATTGCTTTTCCTTTTCTCGATATCTGAACCAGCGATACGCCGAGTACTTTTGCGGTTTGAGACTGAGTACAGCCTTTATAATAGCGCATATTGATTATTGTCTGCTCATTTTCATCTAAGTGAGAAATAAGCTGATTCACGGAAATTTGGTCAAAAAAGCCAATCGCTTTCGTCAACGGGTATATCAATGGTTTCTTTTCCGTCTTCACCCGATGAATTCAAGGAAATCATCAGATTGATAACATTAAGAATCTGTGCGGTTTCCTCTTGTGGCAATTAAGAAGCTCGGAAAGCTCGCTTATTGTTGGCTCTCTGAGTTCACGCTTTGCGAATCTGTCTCTGAGCGACTGAGCTTTTATTGCCTTTTCTTTAAGGGAACGGGTTACTTTTATTGCTCCTCCGTCTCTGAATATTCTTCGTATTTCTCCCATTATAATGGGTACAGCATATGTTGAAAATGCAAAGCCTTTTGATTCGTCAAAATTATCTACTGCTTTTATCAATCCGACACAACCGCTTTGGAATAAATCCTCGTAATCAGCTCCCCTGCCCTTAAATCTTTTTGCAATAGAATGGACAAGACCGATATTTGATTCAATCATCTCGTCCCTGGAGCTTTTTACCATTTAGCCTTTCCCTCTATTTTTTTGATCAAAGTAACGGTTGTACCCTTTCCTTTTTCCGAGTATACTTTTACCCTTATCGCAAAAGCTTTCCGTAACCGTAAAGCCGAGACCGGCTCTGTCGCCCTCCCCTGTTGTAAAAGCGGCGTCATTGCCTGTTCAATATTTTCAATTCCGCATCCCTTATCCTTGACGGTAAATTTTATATTATTCTTATCGTCAATTACACCTGTTAAAAATATTTTGCCGTATGTATCTTTATATGCGTGAACAATACAGTTTGTAACTGCTTCGCTTATTGCGGTTTTTATATCAGCAATTTCCTCAAGATTTGGATCAAGCGGTGTTACAAATGCTGAAACCACAACTCGGGTAAAACATTCGTTTATGCTTTTGCTGTCAATAGTCATTTTAAATTCATTTATTTTCTTCATCATCGGACTCCTTAATATCTGCTATTCTTCCCAAACCGGTAAGCTCCATAATCTTTTTAGTTTGGCGGTTTACATTTTTAACTTCAAGCGTATTTTTGGGAGCAATCCCCTGTAAAAGTCTGTATCTGCCCATTACAAGACCTATTCCGGAGGAATCCATAAATGTCACATTTCTGAAATCAATTATCAAATGCTTCGGCTTTTTATAGCTTACGGTGCTGTCTATTTTTTTCTCTGACATCGGCGGCGGTGTGGTGGTCTATTTCGCCGATAAGATATGCTATAACAACGCTTTTGCTTGCTTCGATAGTAACATTCATCTTTTTCACTCCAAAAAAATAATACCAATCTGCAAGTAATAATAGTAGATTGGTATTAAATATTTTATCGAAATTTGTATCACAGTAAATCTTTTCTTACATCTCTTGCAAGGTAAAATGAACCGCATATTAAAAGAAAGTCATAATCGCTTACTTTTACGGCATCGTGCGGATTGTCAACAACCGTAACATCCGAACAATAACAAGAAGCAATTTCACGCAATTTATCAGCACTTATGGAACGGTGGTTGGATGGCGTTGTGGTTATTATTTTTTTGCAATGAGGTGCAATTATTTTAAGGTAAGTACGAATATCTTTATCCTGCATCATACCGATTACCGCAGTTATATTTTTGTTAGGCAAACTGCTTTCAAGAGCTAATGCACCATCGGGATTATGAGCTCCGTCAAGCATAATATTTTGAGAAATATATTCCTGCCGTGCCGGAAGAAGCGGCACGACAATTTTATTTTTCAACCCAAGAGCTGACAGGGAGGTCTTTACCGTTTCAATGTTATTTTTATAATAATTCCCCTTATCTGGAACATTAATCAAAGTTGAACTCGTTTTTCTGCACTTATTTTCAAAAACAGCGTATGTTTTGGGGTTTGGATAAAGGACAAGTGGAGTATTGCGTTTTATAATTCCCGCTTTTTGAACGGCAATATCATCAATCGTTTTACCGAGGAAATTTGTATGGTCGAGAGAAACAGAAGCTATAACAGTAAGCTCGGGTTTTGAAACGACATTTGTACTGTCATTCTCACCGCCCATTCCGCATTCTATAACCGCATAGTCCACACGGTTGTCAAAAAAATATTTGTAAGCAATTGCGGTTATAAGCTCAAATTCCGTAGTATCAAACGATGAATATTTCTCAACATATTCTGAAAAAATATCCTCGGGAATATAATCTGAATTAATTTGTATCTGTTCCCTGTAATCAATTACCCACGGAGAAGTGAAAAGACCGACTTTATAGCCTTGACTTTCAATACTTTTTGCAAGAATTGATGCAACGGTTCCTTTTCCGTTTGTTCCTGCAATGTGAATTACATTTATTTTATCCTGAGGATTACTCATTTCACCGAGAAGTTTATAAATACGCTCAAGCCCCGGCTTTATGCCGAGGCTTTGCTTTTTTATTATTATTTCAAGTACGTCTGAATATTTCATTATTTACCGAGAGTTTCCAAGGTCTTTTTGATATTTGCGGTTTTTTTTTCAAGCTTTTGAGCGTCGGCACGATTTTGCTCAACAACCTTTTGCGGCGCTTTATTTACAAAACCTGGATTTGAAAGCTTCTTGTTTATGAAATCAAGCTTATCCTGTGCTTGGGAAAGCTCCTTTTCAAGATGCTTTCTTTCCGCTTCAAAATCTATGAGCTGACCGAGCGGTATATAAACTCTTGCGTCATTGGTTATAATCGTAACAACATTGCCGTTATCAAGTTCACTAAATGAAGTATCTGTTATAACTTCGCTTACACAAGCAAGACGCTTTATGAAATCCGAACCCATATTGAACACTTCGGTATCCTGTGATTCAATATAAACAGTAGATTTTTTACTCGGCGGAATGTTCATTTCGGATCTGCGGTTACGAATACCACGGATAACGGACATAATTTTTTCCATTTTAGCTTCTTCCTCGTCAAAAGAAAGAGAACTGTCATATTCCGTCCACTTTGAAATAACAAGCGCATCTTCACTGTGAGGAATAGCCTGATAAATTTCTTCCGTGATAAAAGGCATAAACGGATGCAAAAGCTTTAAAATATCCGTAAGAACATATAGAAGAGTGGAAATAGCTGTTTTCTTTGCATCTTCGTTATCGCCTTGCAGACGAATTTTTGCAATTTCAATATACCAATCGCAAAATACATCCCAGATGAAATCATAAAGCTTTTGAATTGCAATACCTATCTCGAATTTTTCAAGATTATCTGTAACTTCCTTAGCAAGAGAATTAACTTTTGAAACTATCGATTTATCCTCAATTGCCAAATCGTAGGGAAGACCGCAGTATTTAAAATCATCTGTTAAATACATAAGAACAAAACGAGCGGCATTCCAAAGCTTATTGGCAAAATTCCTTGACGCTTTTACTTTATCGCCGGAAAAACGCATATCATTACCCGGTGAATTACCTGTAGCAAGAGTAAACCTGAGAGCATCAGCGCCGTATTCATCGATGATTTCAAGCGGGTCAATACCGTTTCCGAGCGATTTGCTCATCTTTCTTCCCTGACTGTCACGAACAAGTCCGTGGAGCAAAACGGTATCAAACGGAACTTTTCCCATATGCTCAATACCGGAAAAAATCATTCTCGCAACCCAGAAGAAAATTATGTCATATCCGGTAACAAGAGTATTCGTCGGATAAAAATATTTAAGCTCCTGAGTATCGTCGGGATAACCGAGAGTTGAAAACGGCCAAAGCGCCGAAGAAAACCAAGTATCGAGCGTATCCGGATCCTGCTTGATATTTTTACTTCCGCAATGACGACAGCACTGAGCATCCTCTTTGGATACCGTAACCTCACTGCAATCCTCACAGTACCACGCCGGAATTCTGTGTCCCCACCAAAGCTGACGGGAAATGCACCAGTCCTTGATATTTTCCATCCAGTGATAATATATTTTATCAAATCTCTCCGGTACAAATTTGACCTCACCGTTTTTAACAGCTTCAACGGCAGGCTCTGCAAGCGGCTGCATTTTAACAAACCACTGCTTTGAAAGCCTCGGCTCAATAGAAGTGTGGCATCTGTAGCAGGTACCTACATTATGATTGTAGTCCTCGGTTTCTATAAGCGCACCCTCCGCTTCCAAGTTCTTAACAATTTCTTTACGGCATTCGTACCTGTCCATACCGCTGTATTTACCCCAGCCGTCGGCAATATGCCCATCGTCAGTCATAACATCTATAATTTCGAGATTATGCCTAAGCCCTACCTCGTAATCGTTGGGATCGTGAGCCGGAGTTATTTTAACAACGCCTGTACCGAATTCAATATCAACATATTCATCCGCAATAACGGAAATTTCCCTGTGAACAATCGGGAGAATGAGTGTTTTGCCGATTAAATCTTTATATCTTTCGTCATCGGGATTAACCGCTACTGCCGTATCGCCGAGCAAGGTTTCGGGTCTTGTTGTAGCAAGCTCAACATAGCCGGTACCGTCCTTAAACGGATAGCGTAAATGCCAAAAATGCCCTGCCTGATCTTCATATTCCACCTCGGTATCGGAAATGGTTGTGTGGCAATGCGGACACCAATTTACCATTCTCTTGCCTTGGTAAATCAATCCCTTTTCATAAAGATTTACAAATACTTCCCTTACTGCTTTTGAACATCCCTCGTCCATAGTAAAGCGTTCTCTGTCCCAATCGCAGGAGGAACCTAATTTTTTAAGCTGTTCAATAATACGAGAACCATATTGATCTTTCCAAGCCCATGCTCTTTCAAGGAAGCCGTCCCTACCTATATCCTCTTTTGTGACGCCCTCGCTTCGCATAGCTTCAACAATCTTTGCTTCCGTAGCAATTGAAGCATGGTCGGTTCCGGGAAGCCAAAGTGTCTCGTACCCCTGCATACGCCTGAAACGGACAAGAATATCCTGAAGAGTATTATCAAGAGCATGACCCATATGAAGCTGCCCGGTAATATTCGGAGGCGGAATGACGATGGCATACGGCTTTTTATCCGGATTTACCTCTGCGTGAAAATATTTATTATCACACCAAAATTTGTATATACGATCTTCTACCTCGTTCGGATTATACTGTTTTGCAAGTTCCTTTGCCATAGTTACATCCCCCAAAAATAAAATAAAAAGCTCTCATCTCATAATATGAGACGAAAGCAAAATTCCGTGGTACCACTCAAATTGCGCCGTAAAGCGCCACTTAAATCTTTAACGCAGATATACGGATAACGCTACTTGATTTCACATTATCGGCTCGAAAGCTACCTTCGCCTATCTTTTCTGTATTCTTGCACCTGACGAATACTCTCTGAAAGAAAAGAACTAAGCTACTCCTCTTTGTTACAGCCGTTAAATATTGAGTTAATATTAACAAAAATTCATTCTATTGTCAAGAGAGTAACATTGCTTTTTTG
>JAJQGZ010000107.1 GCA_021200075.1 Clostridiales bacterium
AATCCAACAAAACTTTTCAGCCATAAATGTTACAAAAATGCTTGACCAGAACATAATCTCCTTTCACCTTTTGTATTTGGACTTTAATCGAGGGCTTTGCCCGAATATCAACATTTGACAAGGGCTAAGCCTGCATTAAGGAAAAGGTGGCCCACTACCGATTACAGAGGCAGGGAACATCTTTTCAAATGTTATATTTCATTCTATGACAAAGTAAATTTTTTGACAAAATTATCACGGCTTTTTTGTCTTCGTCTTTTAGCGACAGACTTAAATTTTTTACATATAATGGAATGTGATGTTTAAAATCAATAATATCAGGCAATTATATTTATGCAGCCGTAATTTTGCAAAACTCATTTAGGTATTGAAGACATAAGCGGCTGTGCATAATGCTGATTAATATGAAGGCGATTTAATTGCTTATCAAACGAGGCGAGATATATTATGCCGATTTAAGCCCTGTGGTAGGCTCCGAGCAGGGCGGAGTCAGACCCGTTTTGATAGTACAAAACGATGTGGGAAATAAATTTTCGCCCACAGTGATTGCCGCTGCCATTACATCTCAAAGGGACAAAAACAGTCTGCCTACTCATATTGAGGTGGACGCACAAAACTGCGGTCTGTCAAAGGACAGCGTAGTCCTGCTTGAACAAGTCAGAACCATAGATAAAAGACGGCTTCATGAAAAAAATGGGCAGTCTCGACACAACGGATATGGGCAAGGTCAACCACGCTTTGAGCGTGAGCTTCTGCTTGTGAACGGTATAAACGGCATAATTTATAACGGAATAATTCAAAACAATCTTTGTACGCTTTTGCTGAAAAAAATCTCGGTAAAAAAAAGCATTACGGGATTGTTTTATTTTTTTAATATGCTATAATGAAAAAAGTTAATGTAATATAAAATTTAGGAGAATATACTGATATGGAAAGAATAGCGAAATTTGAAAAAGTATCCTTTGAACAGTTTGAAAAGGATTGGCTTAAAAATTTCCCCGGTACCGACGCCAAGGAAATTTACGACAATATTGTATTACCGCAAAGAGCTACATCGGGTTCCACCGGATATGATTTTTATGCACCGTCAAAGCTTGTTTTTGAGCAAGGAAAATCAGTTCTTGTTCCCACAGGGATAAGAGCTAAGATAAACGACGGCTGGGTACTTTCAATTTATCCCCGTTCGGGTCTCGGATTCGAGCACCGTTGTCAGCTTGACAATACCGTGGGTATTATTGATTCCGATTATTATAATTCCTCAAACGAGGGTCATATAATGATAAAAATAAGCTGTGACGCTCACGACAGCGGTCATATTGCCGAGGTAGGCGCAGGCGACGGCTTTGCGCAGGGCATTTTCACGCAGTTCGGTATAACCGTTGACGACAACACAGACGGAGTCAGAGACGGCGGTTTCGGCTCAACCACAAAATGATAATGCAAAAAAGCTTTTTTCAAAGCCTGCTTTTGTTTGCCTTTTTGCCATCGTTTGCTGTGCGCTGTGGGGCAGTGCGTTCCCGTTTATCAAAATCGGATATTCGCTTTTTGAAATCGGTGATTCGGATTATTCATCGCAGATACTTTTTGCAGGTATTCGCTTTGCTCTTGCAGGTGTTCTTACAATTTTTGCAGGCAGTGCGGTTTCAAAAAAGATACTCGTATTGCGGAAAAACTCGGTCGGCAGAGTTGCCGTTTTGGCATTGTTCCAGACCGTGCTTCAATACATTTTCTTTTATATCGGCTTGGCTAATACGCAGGGGACTAAAGCTTCGGTTATCAACAGCTCAAGCGTGTTTTTCGCCGTTATAATTTCGGCGCTTATTTTCAGGCAGGACAAAATAACCGTAAAAAAGGCGGTCGGCTGTATAATCGGTTTTGCGGAGTTGTTATTGTGAATTTCTCCTCCGGCGGATTTACAGGGAATTTCAGCGTTAACGGGGACGAATTTATAATTCTTTCTTCGCTGTCCTATGCTTTTTCAACAGTTTTTTAAAAAAATTCAGCGAAAGGAAAAATCCTGCACTTCTCAGCGATTATCAATTCTTTTTCGGCGGAGCGGTGATGATTTTATTCAGTCTGCTGACGGGAGGAAGCCTCTGCAAAATTACCGCAAAAGGGATATTCCTTTTGATTTATCTTGCGTTTGTGTCGGCGGCGGCATATACGCTGTGGGAAATTTTGCTTAAATATAACGATGTGTCAAGAGTGGCGGTTTACGGTTTTATGACCCCTGTTTTTGGCTGTTTGCTGTCCGCACTGTTTTTGCGTGAGGAGCTTTCGCAATCAGCGGCGCAGCTTGCAATTTCTTTAATACTTGTATGTATCAGCATTTATGCTGTAAACAGTAAAAATAAAATATAGAAAAGATACGGAGAAGAACTATGAAAGCAAAAATAACACTTTCAAAGGAATTTAAAATCGGGCAAATTGATGAGAGAATTTACGGTTCTTTCATCGAGCATTTGGGCAGAGCGGTTTACGGCGGAATATACGAGCCGGATCATCCGCTTGCGGACGAGGACGGTTTTCGTACAGATGTGATTGAGCTTGTAAAGGAGCTTAATGTGCCCGTTGTTCGTTATCCGGGCGGAAATTTTGTTTCCGGCTACAACTGGGAGGACGGAGTAGGGCCGGTTGAAAAAAGACCCGCCAGGCTCGACCTTGCTTGGGGAACGACAGAGCCTAACTGTTTCGGCACAAATGAGTTTATGAAATGGTGCAAAAAAGCCGATACTCAATGTATGATGGCGGTAAACCTCGGCACAAGGGGAGCAGAAGAAGCGAGAAACCTTGTTGAATATACCAATCACAAGGGCGGTTCCGCTTGGTCTGATATGCGTATTTCACACGGATATAAAGACCCTTGGGGAGTTAAGCTCTGGTGCCTCGGAAACGAAATGGACGGCAGATGGCAGATGGGAGCAAAGACCGCAACCGAATACGGAAGAGTTGCCTACGAGGCTTCAAAGCTGATGAAGTGGACGGATGATTCTATCGAAACGGTGCTTTGCGGTTCGTCAAGCCGTAATTCAAAGACCTTCGGCGAATGGGAGGCAACCTCGCTTGATATTGCATATGACAGCATTGACTATGTTTCCCTCCACCAGTATTACGGAAATCAAAAAAACGATACCGAGTCTTTCCTTGCTCAGACTTTGGAGCTTGAAGAGTTTATACATACCGTTTTGTGCGTATGCGATTACATAAAAGCAAAGAAGAGAAGCAAAAAAACAATTAATCTCTCCTTTGACGAGTGGAATGTATGGTATCATTCAAACAATGCGCCGTATGAAAAATGGTCGCTTGCATCTGCAAGGCTTGAGGATATTTATAATTTTGAGGATGCTTTGGTTGTTAGCTCGATGATGATAACTCTGCTTCGCCATTGCGACAGAATAAAAATTGCCTGCCTTGCTCAGCTTGTAAATGTCATTGCGCCGATATTCACGCAAACAGGCGGAGGTATTTTTAAACAGACGATTTATTATCCGTTTGAGCATATGAGCAATTACGGCAGGGGAGAGGCTCTCAATCCGATAATTTCCTGCCCGAAGTATGACTGCAAGGAATTTACCGATGTTCCGTATCTTGAAGCGATTTCCACTTTTGATGAGGAAAAAGAGGAAATGACCGTTTTTTGCGTCAATAAATCGCTTGACGACGAGGCAGTGCTTGATATAAGTCTGCTTGACTTGGACGGTTACAGACCGCTTGAATTTATATCAATGGACGGCTGCGGAGCAAAGGAGGAAAATTATTTTAACGCTTCTTCCGTAAAACCGCATACAAACGAGCTTCCGACTGCCGACAACGGCAATTTCACCGCATTGCTCAAGCCATTTAGCTGGAATGTTATCAGGTTTAAGAAAATATAACTTTACAATTTGTTAATAATATGGTAAAATAAGACATCGTATTTTCTGTATTTATACCGATTTGCGGTGTCTTATTTTTTTTAGGAGGAGGACAAAACAATGACTAAAGCGCAAATTTGCATAATGATTTCATTTGCCCTGTATCTGTGTATGGTTTTGGTAATCGGAATCATCTATTCAAAAAGGACAAAAAATGTAGGCGATTTTTACCTCGGAGGGAGAAAGCTCAGTCCGCTTGTTGCGGCAATGAGCGCAGAGGCTTCGGATATGTCGAGCTATCTGCTTATGGGTTTGCCCGGGCTTGCATATCTTTCGGGCGTTGCCGATGTCGGCTGGACGGTAATAGGTCTTGCAATCGGCACATATCTCAACTGGCTGATTGTTGCAAAAAAAGGCTTCGTAATTACTCGGCGCATATTAATGCGATAACAATTCCCGATTATTTTTCCCGCAGGTATCGTGACGGCAAAAATGTACTTATGAGCATTACCGCTCTTGTAATAATAGTTTTCTTTGTTCCGTATACCGCTTCCGGCTTTGCTGCTTGCGGAAAGCTGTTCGGAACTCTTTTCGGAGTGGATTATCATATTGCAATGGTCGTTTCCGCAATTGTAATTGTTATATACACTTCAATGGGCGGATTCAATGCGGCGTCGGTTACCGATCTTATTCAGTCGATAATTATGACCTGCGCTCTCATATGCGTTCTTGTTTTCAGCGTTCATCAGGCGGGTGGCATATCCGCCGTGGTGGAAAATGCGCAGGCTCTGCCCGGATATTTCTCGTTTACTCAAACATATTCCGCCGATACCGGCACAGCTCAGCCGTATACGGTTTTGACGATTATTTCAACTCTCGCCTGGGGTCTCGGCTATTTCGGTATGCCCCACATTCTTCTCAGATTTATGGCGATTGAAAATCCCGAAAAGGTTAAGCTTTCACGCAGGATTGCTTCAATCTGGGTTGTAATTTCTATGGCGGTAGCCGTTTTAATCGGTCTTGTCGGCAATGCAATGGTCAGCAATAATACTCTTGAAGCGCTTGATGACAGCGAAACGATAATAGTTCAAATGTCAAATCTTCTCTCGCAGTTCGGAATTATCCCTGCATTCATCGCCGGAATAATCCTTGCAGGTATTCTTGCAAGCACAATGTCAACTGCCGACAGTCAGCTTCTCGCCGCATCATCGGCGGCAAGCGAAAATATACTCGGCGGTGCGTTTAGGCTCAAGCTTACCGAAAAATCAAAAATGATTGTCGCAAGAGTTACTCTTATCATAATATCCGTTATCGGAGTAGTGATAGCGTGGGATTCTGATTCGTCGGTATTCGGCATAGTTTCCTTTGCGTGGGCAGGTTTCGGTGCGGCATTCGGGCCGGTTATGCTCCTTTCCCTTTTTTTGGAAAAGGTCTAATAAATACGGCGCAGTTGCAGGTATGATAGCAGGAGGCATTATGGTATTTGCTTGGAAATATCTCATTTCGGGTCTTGCTGATATTTTAAATGTGTACGAGCTTTTGCCGGCATTCCTTGTAGGGCTTGTTATAAATGTAATTGTTTTGCTTCTTACCCCCGCTCCGGAAAAGGAAGTTATTGAGGAGTTTGACAGTGTAAAAAAAGAAAGTGCTAAGAAGACTGCTCCGGTCTGTCGATAAAGCGGTCATAACCGCACCGTTAAATAATCAGCCGTAGATTATTTGCCTATTAAAAGCCTTAATGAATTTGTATTATTTACTCTCAATATCCTTTTAGTATGTAGAAATTTCTACACGCTGAAGCAGTAAAAACCGTCTGTTCTTTTAAACAGGGAACAGACGGTTCATTTTTATCTTTTTATAATTTTATCAATCAGCGAAAGCTCGTATTCGCTTAAAGGCTCACAGTTAATTGCACCGAGATTTTCAAGAAGCTGTGTTTTTGAATGTACTCCGACGAGAACAGAGGTTACTTCTCCCTCCTGCAAAAGCCATTCAACGGCAAGCTGTGAAAGGGTCTGACCTCTTTCTTTGGCAAGGTTATAAAGCTGTTTGATTTGAACGGCTCTTTCCTCATCG
>JAJQGZ010000012.1 GCA_021200075.1 Clostridiales bacterium
ATATTAAGTCTCTGCGCAACCTCTCGTTGTGTCAGGGGCTTTTGTTATCCAAACCGTAGCGTAAAATAATTATTTCCTTTTCTCTTTCGTCTTCCATTTCTGCAATTATTTTTGCCGTTTTTTCCCATTGCACCTTTGTTTCAAATTTCTGCGTCATATCGGTCGGGCTGCTGATAGTGTCTTCTGTTGTCAGCGGATTGCCGTCCTTGTCTGTTTCGAGTGCGTCGCTCAGGTAAACGTCATTCGCCTGCTTTTTCCCTGCACGAAAGTGCATCAGTATCTCGTTTTCAATACATCGTGAGGCATATGTGGCAAGCTTGGTTCCCTTGTCTGCATTAAAGGAATCCACCGCTTTTATCAGTCCTATGGTTCCTATACTGATTAGGTCGTCGGTGTCGTTTGTTTTGGAATAATATTTTTTTACTATGTGGCTCACAAGTCTCAGGTTTCTTTCAATCAGCACCGCTCTTGCGTTTTTTGTCGCCGCCTTTCATCTTGTCGAACATTTCTTTTTCCTCTTTCAGCGAAAGTGGCTTCAGAAATCCGGAACTGTTTTGAATATGCAGAATAAAATAAATCAGATGTGCGCTTATTGCTGAAATTATTGCACTTAACATTTTTATCACCCGATTAATTCTATTCACTTTAAAAAAATATAATTCGTTTGCTTCTTTTTTTATTTTCGTATTGACTTGTACTTTTTTTCATGGTAAAGTTAAGGCAGTAAATATTAATTTTATATAAATTTTTTGCGTTCATACTTATTTGCGGTTATTCGGTATTTTATTTTTTGCCGAAAGGGGGGTAATTCATGTTTTATTATATAGTTCTTGCACTCGGTGTCGTTGTATCGCTTCTCTTTTGTATTAAACGCAGTAAGGGTTACAGCGTCAACAATATGATTTTCAAATCCGTATCGAGCCTTTGTTATCTTCTTACGGCGGTCTTTGCGCTGATAGAGCATAGCAGTGCATATACATACGGCTCGTTGATAATTATGGGCGGAGCCTGTGGCTTGGTCGGGGATATTTTGCTCGATTTAAAGGGTATTTATAAATCTGAGGAAAAGACTTATCTGAATGCAGGATTTATATTCTTCTTGGTCGGTCATATTTTCTATACCGCTTCAATAATCTATTCACTCAAAATAAAGTGGTGGCTCGTCTTGATTTCGGCAGTTATATCCGTCGTTATCGGTGTCGGTACAATTCTTACCGCTAATATGATGAAAGTACATTACGGTGCGTACAGGAAAATTGTTGCCGTCTATGTCTCTTTCCTTGCAACGACGGCTGTAACATCTGTTGTCGCAGTTTTTGTCAGCTCTTTTCAAAAGGGATATATTCTTCTCGCCGTCGGCAGTGTGCTGTTTTTGCTTTCCGATGTTGTGCTTTCCAATACATTCTTCGGCAGGGGAAAGGACAAACCGCATCATCTGTTTATAAATCATTTTCTCTATTATGCAGGTCAGTATCTCATTGCCGCTTCCATAATGTTCGTTCAGTGACATAGTGAATATAATGAAACAAAAAAATAACAACAGGGACTGTCTCAATTTATTTGCGAGACAGTCCCTGCTTTAATTTACTGTTTTTCTTTGACCTTCCATTTTCCGCTGAAGTAAAATATTAATCCTATCAGCATAGGCGTAAATCCTGCCAATGCGTCTCCGAGCCAGAAGCCCGTATATTCCATATTAAGCCCCAGTCCGAACAAGAGTGACAGACCGGTTCTGAGTATTATTCCGTCAAGTACGGCAGTGGCAAAATTTATTTTGTAATTACTGCTTCCGTTAATGACAGCGTTGGCGGGAGCACGGCACGCACTTGCAAAAAAAGATAATTACCGCTACGGGCAGATATTCTTCGGCAATTGATAATATGCCTTCCTCTTTTGAGAAAATTCCGAATATCTGATTTGGAAAGGAGCATATTAATATTGACATTATTGCGGCTATTGAAAGCGTAACACCGCTTATTGTTAAAGCAATTTTCGGCACTCGCTTATAGGTCTTGGCGCCTATGTTTTGTCTAACCATAGATGAACCTGCCATATTCAACGCATTTGACATTAAATTGCTGATACTGTTTATCTTATTTGCAACCCCTGCAAATGCCGATACCGCAACGCCGTAGGAATTTATCCACAAATTAACAAACAGCTTTGAAAAATGAATTGACGCACTTTTAATTGCCATCGGTATACCAAGCTTGGTTAAATCGCCGAACATCGCTTTATTAATATGCATAAAGTCTTTTTTATGTATTTCAAACTCGAGCTTTTCACGACTGCGATACAAAAATATCACGCTGAATATAAAGCTTACGCTCTGGCTGATAACCGTTGCCGCAGCGGCGCCTCCTGCGCCCATTGACAGCCCTGCAACAAAAACTATATCCAATATAATATTCATTACCGACGCAATACTTATAAAAATAAACGGATGCCTTGAATCGCTGAGTCCTCTCAAAACAGCGCTCAAGCGCTCATAATATTATATCCATAGATGAAAACCATACCCACAATGCAAATATTTGAGTATGCCAGCGCTTCGTCAAACGCTTCTTCGGGTGTATTCATCCAATTTAAAAATACTTTGCAAAATATAATCCCGATAACGGAAAGGATTAATGCCGCACCGGTAAGTACCGTCGTCATAGTGCCGATAAAATGACCGATTTCTTTCTTCTTTCCTGCGCCTAAATATTGCGAAATAATTACCTGACCTGCGTTTACAAAACCCATTCCCAAAAATAACAGCATATTTGAAATATCGCCACCCACGGCAACGGCGGACAATCCGATGTCGCCTACCACATTCCCTCCAATAATCATATCCACCATATTGTAGATTACCTGCAATAAGCTTGATAAAAACAGCGGCAGAGCAAAACGAAAAAGCTGTTTCGTAATATTTCCTTTTGTAAAATCCGTTGTTATTGTTTTCGTCTTATCACCCACCCGCAATATTTTTGCTTTTTTGAATTTATATTATTTAACTAAATTATATCTTACAAATTTTAAAATATCAAGACTTAGGGACTGTCTCGCAATTGTTGAGACAGTCCCTTTTACATTGTCTTTATTATTTTTCCTCGATACCCGTAGGAGTAAACCCTGCCTGTGTTACCGCTTCCTTGAGCAGTTCGTCGTCCACATTGTCCGTGAGCTTAACAACGGCATTTCCTTTTTTGCGGCCTGCTTTTGCAGATTTAACTCCGTCAATTTCTTCAAGAGCAGTCTTTACTGCATTTTCGCAATGCTCGCATGCCATACCGTCAATTTTAATGATTTTCTTCATTTTGCCACCTCCCTTTATTTGAATTTTCTCAGCCTTAAAGCGTTCGATACAACCGTAACAGAGCTTAGGCTCATACAGGCTGCGGCAATCATCGGGTTGAGCGTCCAGCCGAAAATGCCGTAAAAGCATCCTGCCGCCAGCGGAATACCGAGACAGTTGTAAAAGAATACCCAGAAAAGATTTTGCCTGATGTTTTGTAGTGTTTTCTTTGAAAGTCTTATCGCTTTTGAAACATCGGTCAGCCTGTCGGAAACAAGCACTATATCCGCCGCTTCAATCGCTATATTAGACCCTGCGCCTATTGCAATGCCGACATCGGCACGGGTAAGGGCAGGGGAGTCGTTTATTCCGTCGCCTATCATTGCAACGGTTTTTCCGCTTTCGGTAAGCTCTTTAATTTTTGCTTCCTTGTCCTGCGGCAGCGCCGATGCGATGAAATTCTTGATTCCCACTTGTTGAGTTATTGCATAGGCGGTCAGCTCATTGTCTCCCGTAATCATAATTGTGTCGGCAGATATGCTTTCAACCGCTTCCTTTGCGTCGTCCTTTATCATATCCGCAACTGCCATTGTAAATAAATATTCGTCGTCGCAGGTGAAGATTATCGGAGTTTTACCCTCATACGCATATTGGTTGTCGGCAAATCCCGTCAGCTTTTCGTTACCTGCTTTGTATACTTTGCCGTTAATTTTGGCAGCGATACCTTTGCCGATAATGTATTCGCTCTCCTCTGCTTCAAGCAGCTTTGCGCCCTTTTCCTTGCAGTAGGCGCATATTGCGGCGGAAATGGGATGGTTGGAGATATTTTCAACCGTGTATGCAATGTCAATGTATTTCTCGTCGGTAATGTCGGTTACAAACATTTCTCCCTTTGTAACGGTTCCCGTTTTGTCAAATACTATCGTGTTGCATTTGCCGAGGTTTTCAAGTGCGGTTGCGTCTTTAAAGAGTATTCCGTTCTCCGCACCTTTGCCGGTGCCTATCATAATTGCGCACGGCGTTGCAAGACCGAGTGCGCACGGACAGCTTATAACCAGCACCGCAACTCCTACGGAAAATGCAAATTCAAATCCTTTTCCGAGTATCATCCATACGATAAAAGCTACCGCCGCTATTCCTATAACAACAAGTACGAATATTCCCGCTATTTTATCGGCAAGTCTTTGCGCAGGAGCCTTTGAAGAAGACGCTTCCTCAACAAGCGTTATTATTCTTGACAGCGTTGAATCTTCGCCGACATCCGTCGCTTTGAATATGAAATTGCCGTTCTTATTCACGGTACCGCTTACAACCCTGTCTCCGGTTGTCAAATCCACGGGTACGCTTTCACCGGTTACTGAGCTTTGGTCAACCGAGCCGCTCCCTTGAGTGATTATTCCGTCAACCGCAATTCTCATTCCGGGCTTTATCACCACAAGGTCGTCCTTTTGTATCAGGGCGGATTCCACCTGTGTTTCAACTCCTTCTTTGAGTATTATGCTCTTTTCGGGTACAAGGTCAATCAACGCATTTACGGCATCCTTTGTCTTGCCTTTGCTCAGCGTTTCCAGATATTTTCCGACCGTAATCAGCGCAAGTATCATACCTGACGATTCAAAATAGTAATGGCTTTCGGTAAAGAAAATTAATGTTGCGACGCTGTATATGAAAGAAGCGCCTGAGCCTATCGCTATCAGAGTATCCATATCGGGACTTAGCTTGAAAAGAGCTTTAAAGCCGTTGATAAAGAATTTCCTGTCAACAATCATAATCGGTATTACAAATATCAGCTGGGCAATACCGTTTGGGATATGCTCGCCGAGTATCCACGGCAGTGTATAGCCGAACATATGAGCCATTGAAAAATACATCAGCGGAATTAAAAATACTATGGAGAGTATAACTCTTCGCTTCATTTCTTTCAGCTCTTTGCTGTCGTCGCTTTTTCTCAGCTTGAAGACCTCGCACCCGTAGCCTGCTTTTTTCACGGCATCGGTAATTTCCTTTGTGTCGCAGGAATATTCGGCTGTCATCGTACCGGCAAGCAGATTTACGCTTACGCTGTCGGCAATCGGCGAAACTGCCTTTTCAACCCTTGCCGAGCAGGCGGCGCAGCTCATACCGGTAACATAAAATTTCTGCTTCATAAATTTTTCCTTTCAAAATAGATTTTGCGATTTATTATTATTTCATCAGCTTTTGCAGTGTGGAGAGCAGGTCGTCAACCGTCTCGTCCTTGCCGTCCTTAATATCCTGTGCAACGCAGGTTTTTATATGCGTTGACAGAAGCTCCTTGTTAAAGGAATTTAAAGCTGCCGTTGCAGCCGCCACCTGTGTTATTATATCGGTGTAGTATGCGTCACACTCCACCATTTTTTTGATTCCTCTGATTTGTCCCTCAATTCTGTTGAGCCTATTTATCAAAGTTTTATATTCTTCGGGAGTTCTCTCTTTTTTTCTTTCGCAGCAGCAATGGTTATCTTCCATATAAAACACTTCTTTTTTAAGCAAATACCAATACCCTGTATGGGTATATTATATACCGCAATAGTGCGTCTGTCAACATAAAAGGAGCAGTAAAAAACAGCAAAGCAAAAATCGGGATTCACAGAAAAAGTGAGTCCC
>JAJQGZ010000138.1 GCA_021200075.1 Clostridiales bacterium
CTAAAGGAGGCGATTGCTACGCTTAGCTTTTTGACAATGAAAGTCGATTTGCAACAGGAGCTTACCGAGCAGCTTAATATTGAGGAAGTGTTCAGCTTCACAATCGGCGGAGTTGAAATTACCTTTGACGAGGCTACCGTAGTTTCTTGGATTATTATGGCGGTGATGACCGTTATCGCAATTATCCTTACCCGTAATTTTAAAGTCACCGGTAAAATCACAAAACGCCAGGCTTTTATGGAAATGATTTATGAAAAATCAGTCGGATTTTTCAAAGGTCTTATGGGCGAAAAGGCTCAAAAATATATTCCGTGGCTTATGAGTATGGCACTTTTTATCGGCGTTTCAAACATAATCGGATTGTTCGGAATGAAGCCGCCCACAAAAAGTATGCAGGTTACTTTGGCAATGGCGCTTACAAGTATCGTACTTATCGAGTACAGCTCGTTTAAGGACAAGGGATTTTTCGGCAGACTTAAGGCTTTTACAAAGCCGGTTGCAATAGTTACACCAATTAATATTCTTGAAGTGTTCACAAAGCCGCTTTCGCTTTGTATGCGACTTTTCGGTAATGTTCTTGCCGCTTTCACAATAATGGAGCTTATCAAGATATATGTTCCCGTCGGTGTTCCGGTAATACTCAGTCTGTATTTTGATATTTTTGACGGGCTTTTGCAGGCTTACATATTTGTATTCCTTACCGCTCTTTATTTGCAGGAAGCCGTCGAGGAGGAAGAACCCGACCCCGATAAGCTGAAAAAGAAAGCTGAAAAAGTTCACAAAAAAGCCGAGAAAAAGGAAAATAAAAAGAAAAATCAATTAACCACATAAATCAACCGATTTTAATATCGGACGAATAAATAAATCAATAAATTATTTTTTTGTAACGGAGGACAAAATTATGAATCTTATAGCAATCGGCGCAGGAATCGCAATACTCGTAGGCTTAGGTGCCGGAATCGGTATCGGAATTGCAACAGGCAAGGCGGTTGACGCTATTGCCCGTCAACCCGAAGCTTCGGGAAAAATCCAGACATCGCTTTTGCTCGGCTGTGCACTTGCCGAGGCTACCGCTATTTACGGTCTTATCGGCGCAATTTTGATAATAGTAATGCTCGGATAGTTATGCACCCTGCAATGTTCGGTGAAAGGATATGATTAAATGATTAAATTTGACTTCAATTTGCTGTGGACAATTATAAACCTTATTATCTTCTATGTGCTTATGAGGGTGTTCCTGTTTAAGCCGATAAAAAAGACTATAGACAAACGCAACGAATTGATACAAAATCAGTTCCGTCAGGCGGAGGACGCAAATACCGCCGCTGAGGAAAAGATGGCTGATTACGAAAGTAAAATTGCAAATGCCGAATCCGAGGCACAGCAGATTATTGACGATGCCAAGATGAACGCAAAGACTGAATATAACAAAATTATCGAGCATGCGCAAAACGATGCCGACGAGCTTAAAGAGCAAAACAGAAAGCAGCTCGCCGTTGAAACCGAAAATGCACGCAGAGCCGCTAAGGAGGAAATCGCTTCCCTTGCTATGCAGGCGGCTGAAAAGGTTGTGGGCGCAAGCGTCAGCGACCAAACAAACAGCGATATTTTTGACGAATTTTTAAACGAAAGCAGTGTTGAATAATGGCTCCTAAAAAAGAAGATTATATTAAGACATCGTTTGAAGCAAATGTCAGTCAAACGGATTTGGAAAAGATCGAGGCGGTACTCGGTGCAACAGACGAGGTTCTTGCAATTCTCGATAACCCCACCGTTTCCGAAAGGGAAAAGGAAATTGCCGTCGCAGAGCTTTTTTCGCCGTCGGTTAAGAGTGCTGTAACTCTTCTTGCGGTCAATAATCCCGTTAAGAATTTTTCGGAAATTAAAAAGGAGTATCTTCGCCTCCTTGATGAGAAGAATAATATCGCATTTGCAACCGTCACCTGTGTTACCGAGCCGGACGAAAAACAGTTTGAAGGGCTTAAGGCTTTTGTTTGCAGGGAAACCGGCGCTTCATCAGCCGAAATTGAAATAGTAAAAGACGATTCTATAATCGGCGGCTTTGTTATTCAGATAGGAAATAAAATATATGACCGCAGTCTCAAAGCAAAGCTTGCAAGCATAAAGGAAAGCGTTGAGCAAAACGCCAAGAAATCATCCAATGTCAGCACCGAGGAAATTATAACAATACTCCGTGAGGATATTAAGGATTTTGAATTTATAACAAGCGAAGAGGAAATCGGAACCGTTCTTACCGTCGGCGACGGTATTGCGCTTATTCACGGTCTTGACAATGTAATGTACGGCGAGATTGTTATTTTCGAGTGCGGAATAAAGGGAATGGTTCAGGATATAAAAAAGGATACCGTCGGCTGTATTCTTTTCGGCAGCGATACGGATATCGAAGCAGGCTCTCGAGTTAAGCGTTCGCATAAAAAAGCGGGCGTTCCCGTCGGCGACGCTTTTATCGGCAGGGTTGTTAATGCTCTCGGTGAACCGATTGACGGCAAAGGGGAGATTAAGGCGGACGATTACCGCCTTGTGGAACAGCCCGCTCCGTCGATAGTTGACAGAAAATCCGTTTCTCAGCCGCTTGAAACCGGCATACTCGCCATTGACTCGATGTTCCCTATAGGCAGGGGACAGCGTGAGCTTATAATCGGCGACAGGCAAACCGGTAAAACCTCGATTGCACTCGATACGATATTTAACCAAAAGGGCAAGAATTGTATCTGTATATATAATGCGATAGGTCAAAAGGCTTCAACGGTTGCAAAAATTGTCGGCGACCTTGAAAAACACGGCGCTATGGATTATACAATAGTCGTATGCTCAACCGCCGCAGATCCCGCTTCGCTCCAGTATATTTCACCGTATTCCGCCACTGCAATTGCGGAGTATTTTATGTACAAGGGCAAGGATTGCCTTGTTGTTTATGATGATTTGAGCAAGCACGCAGTAGCGTACCGTGCAATATCGCTTTTGCTTCAAAGACCTCTGGGAAGAGAAGCGTATCCCGGCGATGTATTTTATCTTCATTCAAGGCTTCTTGAACGCTCAAGCCGTTTGAGCGACGAACTCGGCGGCGGTTCGATAACCGCTTTGCCTATTATAGAAACTCAGGCGGGCGATGTTTCCACTTATATTCCGACAAATGTTATTTCAATAACAGACGGCCAGATTTATCTTGAATCTGACCTTTTCTTCAGCGGTCAAAGACCTGCCGTTAATGTCGGTCTTTCCGTTTCCCGTGTAGGCGGCGCCGCACAGGCTAAGGCCATGAAAAAGGCGGCAGGCTCCTTGCGTGTCGATCTTGCCCAGTTCAGGGAGATGGAAGTGTTCACCCAGTTTTCGTCGGATCTTGACGATGATACTAAGGCAAACCTCAATTACGGCAACGGGCTTATGGAACTGTTAAAGCAGCCGCTCGGCAATCCGATGTCACTTTCACGCCAGGTTGTAACTCTTGTCGGAGCTATCGGCAGGAAGTATACCGATATTCCCGTTGACAGGCTTAAATCCTATCAGGCTGAAATGCTTGATTATTTTGACGAAAGTCAGAGCGATATTATGAATGAGATTGAATCTGTTAAAATTCTTGACGATTCGCTTAAAAATAATATCCTCACTTCAATAGATAAGTTTAACGAAATTTATGCAAAAGAAAAACTGTAAGGGCGGTTTAAATGGCTAATTTAAGGGAAATCCAGGGTCGTATGAAGTCCATACAGGATACCGCAAAAATTACAAATGCAATGTATATGGTGTCCTCGTCAAAGCTTCAAAAGGCACGCAGGGATTTAAAAAATACAGAGCCTTATTTTTACCTGATTCAGGATTCGCTTGCCAAAATTCTCGACGCTTCGCCAAACGCTGGCAACAAGTTTTTTGATAAGCGTCCTCAGAGACAAGGAAAGGGCAGGACAATCGGATATTTGCTCATTACCGCCGATAAAGGTCTTGCCGGAGCATATAATTATAATGTAATAAAGCTTGCGGAAAAGCTTTCAGATAACGACTGTAAAAATATGTTTTTCGTAGTCGGTCAGCTCGGCAGGCATTATCTTGAAAAAAAGGGCATTCCTATCGATATTCATTTTAATTATACCGCTCAGAATCCTACTATCAACAGAGCAAGGCATATTACCGGCAAGCTTGTGGATTTGTTTCTGGAACAAAAGGTTGACGAGCTTTATGTCATCTATACAAAGATAGTCAATTCAATCACTGTTGAAGCCGTCAGTAAAAAAATACTTCCTCTCGAACAGCATAAGACACATATGCAGGATAACGATTTGACGGATGATTATCAGGAAATGATATTTTTGCCGGATCCGGAAACTGTTTTTAACACAATGGTTCCGAGCTATATAACCGGCTTTATTTACGGCATCTTGATTGAATCTTATTGCAGTGAGCATAATGCCAGAATGCTTGCTATGCAGACCGCCGGCGACAGTGCAGCCAAAATGCTCAGGGAGCTGAGCGTTCAGTATAATCGGGCAAGGCAGGCGGCGATTACTCAGGAGATTACAGAAGTTGTTGGCGGAGCTGCCGCATCGAGGGAAAAATAAAAGCTTTGATTTCTTTAGGCGGAGATAGGAGATTAATGATATATGAATTACGGTAAAATAGTTCAGATTACAGGCCCTGTTGTCGATGTGGAATTTGACGGCGAGCTTCCCAAAATAAAGGATGCGCTCGAGGTTATCAATAACGGCAAAAAAGCTGTTATGGAGGTTTCCCAGCATATCGGCACGGGTGTTGTCAGATGTATTATGCTTTCCGTTTCGGAGGGACTTTATAAAGGTATGCAGGTTACCGCACTCGGCGGTTCAATAAAGGTTCCGATAGGTAAGAAAACACTCGGCAGGCTTTTTAATGTTACCGGCGATACTATCGACGGCTTGGAAAGTCTTGAAAATGAGGAGCATTGGTCAATTCACCGCAGACCGCCGAGCTTTGAGGAGCAGTCCTCCGATGTTGAAATTCTTGAAACCGGCATTAAGGTAATCGACCTTTTAACACCCTATCAAAAGGGCGGAAAAATTGGTCTTTTCGGCGGTGCCGGAGTAGGTAAGACCGTTCTTATTCAGGAGCTTATAACCAATGTTGCCACCCAGCACGGCGGATATTCCATATTCACCGGTGTCGGCGAGCGTTCTCGTGAGGGCAACGACCTCTGGAATGAGATGAAGGAATCGGGCGTTATCAATAAAACCGCACTTGTTTTCGGTCAGATGAACGAACCGCCCGGAGCACGTATGCGTGTTGCGGAAACGGGTCTTACAATGGCGGAGTATTTCCGTGATAAGGAGCATCAGGATGTGCTTCTTTTCATTGACAATATTTTCAGATTTATCCAGGCAGGCTCGGAGGTTTCTGCGCTTTTGGGCAGAATGCCGTCAGCCGTAGGTTATCAGCCTACTCTTGCAACCGATGTAGGTGAGCTTCAGGAGCGTATAACTTCCACCAAAAACGGCTCTGTAACCTCCGTTCAGGCGGTTTATGTTCCTGCCGATGACCTTACCGACCCTGCGCCGGCTACGACATTTGCTCATCTTGACGCCACCACGGTTCTTTCCCGTAAAATTGTTGAAAAGGGAATTTACCCTGCTGTTGACCCTCTTGAGTCCAACTCCCGTATTTTGGAAGCCGATGTTGTAGGCAAGGAGCATTACAATGTCGCAAGGCGTGTTCAGGAGCATCTGCAAAGGTATAAAGAGTTTCAGGATATTATCGCAATTCTCGGTTGGAGGAGCTTTCCGACGAGGATAAGCAAACGGTTTACCGTGATAGTAAAATTGAAAAATTCATTTCCCAGCCGT
>JAJQGZ010000054.1 GCA_021200075.1 Clostridiales bacterium
GTAAATAATAACCGGAAGCGAGGTAGCCGAAATAAGAGAATTCCAATGAAGACGAACGCTCTCCTCAGGCAGATGATAGTAAACGCATGGAACGGCGCTTACCGCATCAACACCTATTGATTCTGCATGCTTTGCAAGCTCGATGCTCTCCTTTGTCGAAGCACAGCCGACATGAACGATTACGGTAAAATCATCACCTGCCGCCTGTTTAACAGCCTGCGCCGCCTGCTTCCTTTCCTCGGTTGAGAGGAGAAAGCCTTCGCCTGTTGAACCGCAGGCGTAAACACCTTTCACGCCGAGCGACTTATAAATCTTTACAAGCTCAGCCATTTTTGAACAATCTATATTATCATTTTCATCGTATATTGCGTTTAGTGCGCAAAAAACACCTCTGAATTTATTTAAGTCTGCCATATTGCCCTCCGAAACAGTGTTTTATTTTATGTTAAAATAATATCACAATAAATTTTCATTTGCAATATTGACCGTTAATTTTTTTGGTGCTATAATGAAAACGGTGATAATTATGAACGAGAAAAATAAAGAAATACTCGACAAAATCAAGGGCGGTTTAATTGTATCGTGCCAGGCACTTGAAAACGAACCGCTGTACGACAGCTATATTATGTCAAAAATGGCTTGGGCGGCTTACCTTGGCGGAGCGGTAGGTATCAGGGCAAACACCGTTGTCGATATCAAAGCTATTAAAGAAAAGGTGAAGCTTCCGCTTATTGGCATAATAAAAAAGGATTATCCTGACAGTGAAGTGTACATAACTCCGACTATGGAAGAAGTTGACGCTTTGGTTGAGACGGGATGCGAAATTATCGCAATCGACGCTACAAAAAGAACAAGATCGAACGGAGCTACTCTTGAAGAATTTTTTTCACAGGTCAGAGCTAAATATCCCAACCAACTCTTTATGGCGGACACGAGCTGTTTTGAAGAGGGCGAACTGGCGGAAAAGCTCGGCTTTGACCTTATCGGTACGACTATGGCAGGATATACTCCTTACACTAAAAATACACAGCTTCCGGACTTCAATTTAATGGAGAGATATGTTAAAGAGCTTAACACGCCGGTAATTGCCGAGGGCGGTATATGGGTACCGGAGGAGCTGAAAAAAGCAATGGATACAGGCGTTCACGCCGCTGTAATAGGCACGGCGATAACAAGACCTATGAATATCACATTGAGATTTACCGAAGCGATAAAATAATAGTTTAAAAGAAGCAGAGATTTTGAATGTTGCTCAATTTTGTTAAATTGCAAAACAGCTAAATTACGGATAAATGTTGGGATTGCCGTCTCAACATTTATTTTTTTACAAAAAAATGTTGACTTTATCCTAAAAATCTATTAATATATTCATTGTGCGCTGGTGTGGCGAAATCGGCAGACGCAAGGGACTTAAAATCCCTCGGTAGCAATACCGTACCGGTTCAAGTCCGGTCACCAGCACCATTGGGGTTATCCCCTTTTCTTCGCCGGCGTGTCGGAATTGGCAGACGAGACAGACTCAAAATCTGTTATCCGCAAGGGTGTGTGGGTTCAAGTCCCACCGCCGGCACCACAGCGGAATCAGCCAAAAAGTAAGTTTTTAACCGAAAGTAAGCTACGCCTTGGTTGTCCTCACCGTGTAAAAATCGAGGACATATATGCGGAGGTGGCGGAATTGGCAGACGCGCTAGATTCAGGTTCTAGTGAAAGCAATTTCATGTGGGTTCAAGTCCCATCCCCCGCACCACTTTAGCTGTGCACTGAAAAAGACCATTGTCCCTTTATGGGCTGCGGTCTTTTTTAGTAATATAAAAGCAGGACTGTCACTAAAAAGCGACAGTCCTGTAATTATTTGAGGAAAGCATTAATCAGCCGTTATTCTTGTTTTTATTCTGGCTGTTCATAATACCCTGACGGATTCTTCTGACATCGCTGAGCGCCTTATAAAGCGAATCGTCGATTGAAAGGAGAGTATCGTCCGCATAATTATTTACAGCAGTGAGCATTTCACGGGATTTATTCTGAGCGGTTGTAACCATTTCGTTAGCCTGGTTTGTGGCGTTGCCGAGAATTTCCGAAGCTTGGTTTTGAACGTCGGCAATATAAGCGTCGCCCTGCTCCTTAGCCTTTGCGATAATATCGGCGGCTTCGGCCTGAGCGGTCTGAGTAATCTGGTCACGGGCTACAAGCTCCCTTGCCTGCTCCTGCGCATTGGCAACAACATCCGCAGCTTCCTTTTTAGCTTCTTCAAGAATACTGTTTCTCGAATCAACTATTGCCTTTGCCTGCTTGGTTTCCTGCGGGGTATTAAGGCGGATGTCTTCAATAATAGTTTTAATTTTATCAATGTCCACCGCATACTTTTTACTGAGAGGTATTGAGGTAGCGTCGTCAAGCACATCCTCTAAATCTTCAAGCAAAATATCAGTATTAGTCATTTGAACCGTCTCCTTTATTACATCTTAAATATATATCATCCGCTATTTCTGCCGGCACAAAAGCGGAAATATCCCCTCCGAGGCTGCATACCTCTTTAACCATACTTGATGAAAGGAACATATTTTCGCCCTTTGCGGAGAGAAACAGAGTTTCAATCCTCGGATACAGACTTTGATTGATAAGCGCAAGCTGAAATTCATAATCGAAATCGCTCACGGCACGCAAACCTTTGACTATAGCCACTGCGCCGTGTGCCTTGGCATAATCCACAAGTAAGCCGTTATATATATCAACCCGCACATTTTTATCCTTAACGCATTTTTTAATAAGGTCTGCTCGCTCGTCGGAGGTGAACAGCGGTTTCTTTTCACTGTTACTCATAACAAGAACGATAACCTCGTCAAAGAGCTTTGCAGCCCTCTTGATAATATCAAGATGACCGAGTGTAACCGGGTCAAAGCTACCCGGACAAACAGCAATTTTCATATCAGCTCTCCATACGGTAAAGAGTGAGCTTTGTTTTGCCGTAGCTCCTCTCCCTGTATGCGTGCCACTGCCCGATGTCGCTCGGCAAGGATTCCTCCCGTGAAGTCTCGCAAGCAACGATACCGTCGGGCGAGATATGCTCAAAAAGCTTGGGCAAACACGCTTGAGCGATCCCCTTCCTGTAAGGCGAGTCAACAAAAGCAATGTCAAAATACCCTACACGGGAAAGATAGCTTTGAGCGTCCGAGAAAACAAATTCCGCTTTGTCGGAAAGCCTGCAATGCTCGACATTGCCTTGAACAATCTTCATCGCCTGTTTGTTATTTTCAACAAAGGTACAGATTGAAGCTCCTCTTGACAAAGCTTCTATTCCGAGCTGCCCTGTTCCGGCAAAAAGGTCAAGAATCCTTTTGCCCTGAATTTCAAACTGTATCATAGAAAACAGCGCTTCCTTAACGGACTCGGCTGTGGGTCTTGTGACATCCTCTCCGGGGAGAGAGGTAAGCCTCCTGCCCCCGGCAATGCCGGTAATAACACGCATCATTATAAAAACCTCTGAAATTATCCGAAACATAATGTACGAACAAAATATCAATTGTATATTATTATACAAACTCCGAATTTAATAGTCAAGCCGATTAACATTATTTTTACAATTTATGATAAAAATTATAAATATCGACGGCATTTTTTTTACTTATACCGGAAACCTTTTCCAATTCCTCCGGCTCGGCTTCCTTAATTGAGGAAATCGTTTTGAAATATTTTAAAAGCGCCTTTGCCTTTGCGTCGCCTATTCCGCTGATTTTTGTAAGAGATGTTGAAAACGTACTTTTCTTATGCTTATTGTGGTGATAGGTGATTGCAAAGCGGTGAACTTCCTCCTGAATTGTGGAAACGAGAGTGAACGCCTTGCGGCTGGAGTTAATAGCAATTTCACCGCCGTTTGAAGCGATAGCCCTTGTTCTGTGCTTGCTGTCCTTTACCATACCGAATACCGGAACTTTTAAATTCATCGACGAAATAACGGGAAGAGCAGCGTTTACCTGCGGCTCGCCGCCGTCGAGCAGTATCAAATCAGGCAAAATTTTAAATGTACTGCCCTCATCGTCGTTATAGTAATGCTCAAGCCGTCTTGTGATAACCTCGCTCATAGAACCGACATCGTTTTGACCGTCAAATGATTTTATCGCAAAGCGTTTATAAGCGTTTTTCATCGGTCTGCCGTTATGAAACACCACCATACCTGCTACATTATCGAAGCCGAAAGTATGGGAAATATCATAGGATTCGATATATTCGGGAATTTTATCAAGGGCGAGAATATCACGAAGCTCCTCGAGTGCCGCAAGCTCCCTGCCGAGCCTGCCCTGCTGCTGGGCAAGATGCTCGTTTGCATTTGATATACACATATTCACTATTGAAAGATGCTCGCCCTTTTGCGGATGAATGAACTCGACCTTTTTGCCCCTGATGCTTTCAAGAAATTCCCTGAGCAAATCCTCGTCCTCGATTTCTCCGTCAACGGCGATACGAGCCGGTACACGGCTTCGCATAGAATAATAGCGTTCTATAAGTTCAAATCTGGCACGGGTCAAATCGTCTGCGGAATCTATAATCCAATATTCGGAATCGGTCAGCTTGCCGTATTCAAATCTTATAACCTCAAAGCAGGCTTTTTTATTGGAATTTACAAGAGCGAAAACATCCTCCTCGGGAGCATTTATCGCAACTACCTTTTGCTTTTCCTCAAGATTCTTTACGGATTTAATCCGGTCACGAAGCTTTGCCGCTTCCTCATACTCCATATTTTCTGAAAGAGCGTACATCTTTTCTTCCATTTCTTTAACGGCTTTTACGCTTCCGCCTTTGAGAAAAGAAACGGCGTCCTTAACATTATCGGCATATTCCTGCTGAGTTATTCGCCCGGCGCACGGAGCGGAGCAAAGACCCATAAAACCGTTAAGGCAGGGTCTGCTCTTATTATAGTCACGAGGAAATTTTTTATTACACCTCGGCAATTTGAATATCTTGAGCGTTTCATCAACCGCCTGCTTTACCGAAAAGCCTGATGTGTACGGCCCGATATAGGTTGCAGAATCGTTATCGACACGCTTACATTCCGATATCCTGGGGAAATCGCCGGAAGTAATTTTGATATAGTTATATCCCTTGTCGTCCTTGAGCAGAATATTATATTTCGGCTGATGCTGTTTAATCAGGGAACACTCAAGCACAAGCGCTTCAAACTCGCTGTCGCAGAGGATATAATCAAAATCATCGGCATTTTCGACCATTCTGATAACCTTTAATGAGTGGTTTGTATGAGAGCCGAAATATGACGAAACTCGATTTTTCAGCTTCTTGGCCTTGCCAATATATATTATTTTTTTATTCTTATCTTTCATAATATACACTCCCGGCTGAAGCGGAAGTGCCATAGCTTTTTTCCTGAGTTCCTTTTCGGTCATACAATCACCTCCCCCGATTAAAGCCTGCAAAACGATAAAATCAAGCGAATTAATATTCGGCAAAAAATAAGGCACAGCATTGCAAAACGAATACAACACCGTGCCGATATTTATAAATTGAAATTACTCGGTAAAGCCCGACTTAACAAGAGCGACAAGACCCTCGACAGCGGACTCCTCGTCAGAGCCGTCGGCAATAATGCGAATATCTGTTCCGCCCATAATCCCGAGGGAAAGGACACCCAAAAGACTCTTTGCGTTTACTCTGCGCTCTTCTTTTTCAACCCAAATTGAGGATTTAAACTCATTTGCTTTTTGAATAAAGAATGTAGCCGGACGAGCATGAAGGCCAACCTGATTTTCAACCTTAACATCTTTAGCAAACATACTAATAACCTCTCTATCTGACATAATACAATAT
>JAJQGZ010000071.1 GCA_021200075.1 Clostridiales bacterium
ATACACGGTACTACCGTATTTATTGTTTCAAGATACTAAAAAAGAGAACGAATATAATTTACTCGGATAGTATCGGTTACAAAAATGCATATAAAACAAGAGCGTTTTTGTAGGGGCGGATATCGTCCGCCCGCTATGTTGAGTAAAAATAAATACTTTAATAACAACAGAACCGTTTTTATAAAAAACTTTAAAATCCCTATTGACAAAGGGAAAGGGATATGTTATTTATAACTGTGATATTACAGTTAGCTAACTGCTCTGTGAAAGGAGAGAATGTCTTGATTTTTATAGACTATCACAGCAGAACGCCTATATACGAGCAAATCAAGGAGCAAATAATTATGCTTATAAACACTGGTGTGTACAAACCCGAAGACAGGCTTCCGTCAATCAGGAACTTGGCAAGCGAGCTTAACATCAATGTGAACACAATTAAGCGTGCATTTGCCGAGCTGGACAAGGACGGCGTTACATATTCGGCTCCGGGCAGGGGTATTTTCGTCTCGTCAAATCCGATAGGAAACGAAAAGGTAAAAAAATCCGCACTTGAGGATATAAAAACCGTAGTAATATCCGGCAAGGCAAGGGGCGTTACCGAGGACGATTTAAACGAACTTATAAAAACCATTTACGGCGCAGGTGATAAAAATGATTGAAATTAAAAATGTTACCAAAAAATTCGGCGATTTCACGGCGATTGAGGATATTTTTCCTCACGGTCGGTGAAAGCTCGATATACGGTCTGGTCGGATATAACGGCGCAGGCAAAACCGCTCTGCTCAAAATTTGCGCAGGCATTTACAAAACCGACGGCGGAGCGGTTTACATTGGCGGAGAAAATGTGTACGACAACGGCGTACTTAGAGCTGATATGCTCTACATTCCCGATGATTTATACTTCCTCCCCGGCGCAAATCTTCTCAAGATGAAAAAGTTTTACAAGGGATATTTTCCCAATTTTTCCGACAGTGTGTTTGACAATATGGTTGACGCTATGGGTTTGAATGCAAAGAAAAACATCGCTTCCTTTTCAAAGAGAATACAAAGGCAGGCGCAGATAGCTTTGGCTATGGCGACAAAGCCGAAATATGTACTGCTTGACGAAGTGTTCGACGGCATAGACCCGCAAAAGGGGAGTTTGTGCAAAAATATTTTCCTTGAATATATGGCGAAAACCGGCTGTTCTATGATTTTGAGCAGTCACAATCTCGGGGAGCTTTCGGATTTATGCGACCATATTGCACTGATAAACGGCAGAAAGCTGGCGCTGAATGTGAGCGTTGACGATGTAAGCACGGCATATAAAAAATACCGAATGATTTTTGCCGAAAATGCTCAGAAGTCGCTTTTCGACGGCATTGAAAATAAGGGTATAACAATTGACGGCAGGACGGCTTCGATAATCGTAAGCACCAATTTTGACAGTACAAGGCTAAATGAACTGCGCCCGATACATATTGACAGCGTGAATCTCTCCGTGGAGGAGATATTCTTAAATGAAATGGAGGATAAAAAATATGACATTGCAAAAATCTTCAGCGAATAAGCAAGCCGCCCGATACGATTTCAAGCGGGCGATTGTAAGTCTTCCGTTTCCGTTTGCGGTATCCGTTTTGGTCGCACTCTATATTTTTGTATATTCGCCGATTTCATTTTTCAGCAACTACAGCTATAACTATAACTATAACGGCAATATCGCAGACACAATTGAAACTATCCGTGAGGATATGATAATAGCGCTTATAGGCGATAATTTTAATGTTTTTATCGGAATTTTTGCCGTAATTATCGGTGTACTGTTTGCATTTTTGCTCCTTTCTGTTTATGATGAAGAAAAACCGAGTGAACTTCTATTTTTCAAACGGTGTTGACAGGAAAACGATGTTCAAAAACAGAGTGAAAGCGTCGATGCTTGCAATGGCAGTCAGCGCCGCCGTACCGATTATAATTGATGTTGCAATAAATATTTACTGCGTCGGCAGACCGCTTTATGTAATTTACCACGCATTTTTTCGTCTTTTTGGAATATTTTGCGTATATGCTGGCTGGCTTTTCACTGATGTCAATTTCTATGGCACTATGCAATACTATTGTTGAATCCCTCTTTTTTCGGTGCAGGAATTATATGGCTTCCGAGCGTTGCGGTGTTCTCGTTTAACGAAATGTACAGTACATTTTTAAGAGGATTTACATCAAGCTCGAGTATAGGCGGTATGCTTGGAGCAGTCTCGATTATAAATCCCGTTTTCTTCGGCAAAGGGCTTAACGAGACGACAATATCGAACAATGTCTTTACTTTCTGCACAAGAAGCCTAAATGATTCCGGTATGTACTACTATATGTTTAATATGCAAGGTGAAAAATGGCTGACGGCGGATTACATAGTGCCGATTATAGTATGGCTTGCATTATGCTGTGCGTTTTTATTTGTTGCAAGGCAGATTTTGCTGAAACGCAAAACGGAGAACGCCGGTATCCACGGCACAACACCTATTGCCTGCACGGTATTTGCAATTGAAGCCAGTGTGCTTGCGATGGCAATTATTGTATATCTCCTCGGCAGTGATGAGCAGTATAATTCAATCGGCAAAGCTCCGGCATTCGTAATTGCATTAATCGCATTGATTTTGATATATTTTATAATCATAAGCATATCAAAGCGGAAAATAAAGCACGGCAAAAAGCTTTGCTCCCGGACTTTGCACAGCCGGAGTTATATGCGTTATATTCGCAGTCCTTTCGACAGGCGGTTTCGGCTACACCGAGCGTGTTCCCGATATAGATAATATAGAATATGCAACGATAACAACAACTAACTTTAACGCCACCGGCAGCGAGAGTATATATGATTATTATGCTGAGGACGAATATGCTTTGGAAAACACTTTCACCTACGGAGCATCCTGCAAAACTTCCTGCGTTCTCACTCAAAAAGAGGATTTGGAAACGCTGACGACAGTCCACAAAAAGCTTGCTGAAAGCACCGGAGATAAAAACGGAAATTACACTTGCGTATACTATGTACTCAAGGACGGCTCAACATTCAGCCGAACATTTTATGTAAACAGTGAGAGTGCATCTTTCGAGACTCTCTCAATCAGGGACACAAACGCATTTAAAGATGAGCTTACCTATCTGATGTCGTCCGAGCAAAAGGATTCCGATACTGAGAGCGAGCTTGAAAGCTATATAAAAAAATTACAAACGACGATACAAACAGTGTGAGCGAATACGATTTCTTCGGCAATGTTGACGAAGCGAGCGCAAAAAAGCTGTTGCATAACGGTGATGTTGTACTGACCGATGCCGATTCCGTAACAAAATATGGTATCGCCAACACCGACGAGCTTACCGACGCTCTGCTTGCCGACCTGCTGAATTCAAGCTATGAGGACAGATATAAATCCGGCGAAAAGCCGATAGGCATAATCACATTCTGCGACCTCTCGTCTACGGAAATTTCCGCAACTTACGCCGATACCGAAGAAGTGTTTTATACCAATACAATTTACGGTGCATTAAGCTATTATCTCTACGAGTCGATGACAAATACCGTAAATTATCTTAAATCAAGCGGCGATTATGATTTGCTCAGCGGCGACAACCTCTTTGAGGAACACAGCGTAAACAAGGCTTATGCTGTTAAATGCTCCGATTACAGAGAACTTAGCAGCATTGTGCCGAGCAGGTATATGTCATACATTTTCTGTCAGTCAGTCTCCTTTGAAGAAGAGGACGAAGCATACGACAATGCTCTCAGCACAAACTCCGAGATTGTTGAGCTTTTTAAGGAAAACGGCACGAAAGTTACGGATGCCGACGAGCTTAAAACACTTGATGAAAAATCTTGGATTTACAGATATGCGTCGAGCGACGATTACATTGTGCTCTTCATCGGAGAAAATGGCGGCAGGTATATCCGCCTGATAACCGACGAGGAAGCACCCTAATTTTTATAAACAATTCTGTATTTCAAAAAATCCCGAGAACATCAAGTCCTCGGGATTTTCGATACCTGCAATAGCTGCATATCAATTTTTATTCCTGCGCATCGTGCGTATTTACGCTTTCAACTATACCCTGCGCAAGACCGGCAATTCCCTGAATTTCCGACGGGATAATAATTTTTGTCGCCTTGCCGTCGGCTGCCTTTGCAAATGCATCAAGCGTTTTGAGCTTAATTACGGATTCGTCAGTATTCGCCTCGTTAAGTTTTTTGATAGCCTCGGCGGTTGCTTCCTGAATTTCCTTTATAGCGAGAGCTTCACCCTGCGCTTCTTTAATCTTGGCTTCCTTAACAGCTTCCGCATTGAGGATAGCGGATTCCTTTTTCGCCTGAGCCTCGAGTATTTTTGATTCCTTATGACCCTCGGCGACAAGGATTTTTGACTGCTTCTCACCCTCGGCACGGAGTATGGCTTCTCGCCTTTCTCGCTCCGCTTTCATCTGCTTTTCCATAGCGTCCTGAATTTCCCTCGGAGGGATAATATTCTTCAGCTCAACTCTGTTTATCTTTATTCCCCAGGAGTCCGTCGCTTCATCAAGGATTATCCTAATCTTTGAATTTATCGTATCTCGTGAGGTGAGGGTTGAATCAAGCTCAAGCTCACCTATAATATTACGCAGGGTTGTGGCGGAGAGATTTGCGATGGCGGCTATCGGACTTTCAACCCCGTAGGTATAAAGCTTCGGGTCGGTTATCTGATAGAATACAACGGTATCTATCTGCATTGTTACATTATCCTTTGTAATAACCGCCTGCGGTTCAAAATCGACAACCTTTTCCTTGAGCGAAATTTTATTCGCCACCCTCTCGATAAACGGAATTTTTATGTGCAATCCCGTCTGCCAGGTGGTGCTGTACACGCCGAGCCGTTCGATAACATAAGCCTCCGACTCGGTACAATCCTCACATTTTTAACTACCACGGCAATAATGACCGCAAGAACCAATACAATTAATATAGTGCCTATCATAATATCTCACCTTTCTTAAATATCTTTTCGTAACACAACAGCTTTAACTCCCTCAATCCTGTCAACGACCACAATGCAGTCCTCCGGAATAACGGTACCGTCCGCCGAGCGTGCGCTCCATACCGAACCGCCCACCTTAACAGGACCGGTTGACTGCATATTGTCAACAGCCTGAGTGACTATGCCACTCTGCCCTATGCAGGAATCGGCGTTGAGCTTTTGCGTCTTTTTATTATTTTTCTTCACAAACGGAATTGCTATACCGATTAGTATTACGGAAATTACAACAAAAATAACAATCTGAACAGCCGTATCCGCACCCAGCGCACAGGCGACCGCCGAAACTGCCGCTGCAACCGTAAACCATATACTGACAAACTGTGATGTGCAAATTTCCAAAACAAGTGCAACAGCTCCGATTGCGAGCCAAACATAAAGCATATCGTCCACTCCCCTTTTATAAATATTATCCGTTTTATTATCCGTTTGATTAAATATTACCAAAAAATAAAACCAATTGCAATATACAAATAAAGGCAGGGTAAAATTTTTGCCCTGTTTAACCCTGACTTTACATAAAATAAACCGCAGGTTATCCGCCTGCGGTTTTTATAGTATGATATCCGACCTTTGTTCTTGTTCAAATATGGCGGGCGGATGATATCCGCCCCTACTGCAAAGTGTCATCTATATCTTTAAAATCATTTCTGCGTTGCATAAATTTCTTTCCGTGATCTTTCATATTGTTGGGCATATCAAAAATTTGTAGTACCGTGTATCGTCTAAAACTTTATGAATAGTTTTTATCGTTGTGTAA
>JAJQGZ010000165.1 GCA_021200075.1 Clostridiales bacterium
GGATTCAATCGCTATGGATTTTTTAGATGTTCAACTTCATTTTACAATCGGCCGCTTTATATTATCAAAAAGCATTATCTTAAAAGGTATTGTAAAATAAAATATAATATGTAATAAATCACCTGCTTGGGCAGAAAATATATTAAGGCGCACAAAATTGGCAAAGCACTCGAACCGATTGCCGCATTAAACTATTAATCTGACAGGTGATTTTACGATATTTTTAAAGGCTTTTATAGTCGGCGGGATTATATGCGTTATAGGTCAGCTTCTTATAGATTTGACCAAGCTGACGCCTGCAAGGATACTTGTGCTTTTCGTCTGCATCGGCGTACTGCTCGGCGGTCTCGGAGTTTATCAGTATCTGATTGACTTTGCCGGAGCGGGAGCAACCGTTCCGCTTACGGGATTTGGTGCGGCACTTGCAAAGGGGAGTAAAGGAAGCCGTGGCGGAAAACGGCTTTATAGGCGTTATCACCGGCGGATTTCAGGCTTGTGCGGCAGGGGTAACCGTTGCGATTTTAGACGGCCTTGCGGTTGCGTTTATCTGCAAGCCGAAAGACAAATAATTTCCGTTTGCCGAATGTAACGCAAAAGCACAAATCTTTTGATTTTGTCGAATGAATTGTCTTGATATATCGTGCAAAATGTGTTACAATCCTATAAGAATAAATGCTGATTATCAATTTTAAATATACAGGAGGCAATGAAAATGGCAATGACTTACGAATCCGTCGTACAATCGGCGAAGAAAAAATTTTTAAACACGGATGTTTCTTCGGTACAGGGAACTCTCGCTTTTCAAATTAATCTTATCGGAAAAGTAGAGGGCATTTTTTATATCGAAATCAAGGACGGCAGAGTTAATGTTGAGCCGTATGAATATTACGACCGCAATACGATACTCACCGTCAATGCAACTAATTTTATAAAGCTTATCAACGGTAAGCTCGACCCTGTTGTTGCATTCACAACAGGTAAGCTCAAGGTTGACGGGGATATAAATGCGGCGCTTGAGCTTGTAAAGTTTATCAAGTAATTACCAATTAATATGCCATTTGCACACGGCTTTGTAATGAATCGAGGTCATAAAACTTTATGTTCAGAGAAACCGATATTAAACAGGTTAAGGAAAATTTTGTTGAGCTTATCTCCGAGCGTTGGGGTCTTGTAACCGCAGGCGACGGCGAAAAGCTGAACACAATGACCGTGTCCTGGGGCAGTATAGGCGAGCTTTGGAGCAAGGACTGCGTAACAATATATATCCGTCCGCAGAGATAAACGGAAGAATTTTTGAATGTAAAAAATTATTTTACCCTCAGCTTTTATCCGAACGAGTTGAAAAAAATATTCACGGAGTTTGCGGTTCAAAAAGCGGCAGGGATATTGACAAGGTAAAGAAATGTAATTTAACTCCCTGCTTTGACGAAAAGGCGCCGTATTTCACCCAGGCTGATATTGTACTTGTGTGCAGGAAAATGGCAAAAAGTAAATTTGAGCCTGAAAATTTTATTGATTCGGCGGTTGAAAAGAATTATCCCGAGAAAGATTATCACTATATTTATTATGTGGAGATTGAAAAAGTCTTGATTTCCGATTAGGATTATAGTATAATACTTGAAAACACGCAGCGGCGCAGTTATCAAGCGGTGCGGCGTTACTTAAATGAGTAAATGGTAGGGGCTTCCCTATCTTATAATGTAGCGTACGGGCCCCTGTGCAACGGGATGCTACGAACCTTGTCAGGCGGGGAACCGAGCAGCAATAAGTGGATTATTCTGTGTGCCGCAGACAAGTCTGTGCGTTACATTATAAGATAAGGGCTTCTGCCTTTTATTTGTACAAAAATCATTAAACGGTAAGGCGGTGGATTTATGTATCAGGTTCTGTACAGGAAATACAGACCAAAGGTTTTTTCCGATGTTTACGGGCAAGACCATATTGTCTCTACTCTTAAAAATGAGATAAAAGAAAACAGAATATCCCACGCTTATCTTTTTACCGGCTCACGGGGAACGGGCAAAACCACCTGTGCCAAGATACTTGCCAAAGCCGTCAACTGCACAAATAATATTGACGGCGAGCCCTGCAACGAGTGCGAGGTTTGCAAAGCGATTGATTCCGGCGCAATATACGATGTGGTGGAAATGGACGCCGCATCAAACAACAGTGTTGACAACATCCGTGATTTGCGTGAAGAAGTCAACTATACACCCACAAAGGGACGGTACAGAGTTTACATAATCGACGAGGTTCATATGCTTTCGCAAAGTGCGTTCAACGCTTTGCTTAAAACTCTTGAGGAACCGCCCAAATATGTTATTTTTATCCTTGCCACCACTGAAGTTCATAAACTGCCGGCCACCATTCTTTCACGCTGTCAGCGTTTTGATTTTAAACGCATAAAGCCGGAGACTATGTCGGTAAGACTTATGCAGGTTGCTGAGCTTGAGGGACTTGAACTAACCGGCGAAGCCGCAGTTTTGATTGCAAGGATTGCCGACGGAGCGCTTCGTGACGGTCTGTCAATCCTCGACCAATGCTCGAGCAGGAGCAAGTCGATTGACGCAAAGCTTGTATCAGAAGTTGCCGGAATAGCGGGCAGAGAAGCATTGTACAAGCTTTCCGACTGCATTATACAAAACGATTCTTCATCGGCTATGCAAACCGTTGCGTCGCTTTATCAAAACAGCTTTGATATGGAACGACTGTGCGTTGAAATGATTAATCATTTCCGCAACTTCCTTGTAGTAAAAACCGTCAAAAAAAACCGAGAGCTAATTATCTGCACGGACGACGAATATAATTCAATATGCGAAGCCGCCGATAAATTCAGCCTTGAAAATATAATTTACGCACTCGATTTATTCCAGACAACTCTGACGCAGATTAAATCAGGTGCTTCCGCCAGGACGGAAATTGAAATGGCTTTTATCCGTCTTTGCTCACCGAAGCTCGACGATTCGCAGGGCGCAATTCTCAATCGAATTTCCACACTTGAACGGATAGCTAAAACAGGTGCTTTCTCCTCCCCTGCTCCGCAGATTAAGGCGGAAGAAGCCGCACCGGAAGAAGAACGGGAAATCTTCACTCCGAGCGTTAATTCGGAAGTTGAAAATCAAGTCGATAGCAACAATAAAAACGAAATTGAGTTAAAAAACGACATTCCCGTTTTCGAAAGCGAAGAACCGATTGTGAGAGCAGAACCTCAAATAAAACCCGAACCGACAAATGATTTTACGGCTCGGGAGGAGTATCCGCCGATTCCCGAACCGGAACCGATTGAAAATAACGAAAAGAAGGTACCCGAAAATCAAAATGTTCGCTTTGAACTGTGGGACGAATTTATGGATGTTATCCACGACAAGGCAATAGCTCTTTACGGAATTCTATTGGGCGCAAACGGATATATCAGGGGCGAATATTTCCTGATTGACAGTCCGAACCCGACTGTCAAAGAATTTATCAAAAGCTCTACATCTGCCAAGTCGATAAAGCAGGCTCTCTACGAGGTCACCGGCAAAACATACAAGCTCGGCATACTCAAGAGAGATGAAGAAGCGTCGCACAAAGATGACCCTCTTGAACAGCTTATCAGCAAAGCGCAGAATAATATTAAAATAAATTTTGAATAAACAAACCGTTGTTATATGCGGCGGTACTATGCTTGCTAAGGGATATACTCTCCCCTTGCAGGCGGAAAGGCTGTGAAAATATGAAAGCTAGACTTCCACAGGGAATGGGCGGCGGCGGAGAACAGAATATGCAGAATATGCTCCGTCAGGCTCAAAAAATGCAGGAAAATATCGAGGCTAAAAAAGTCGAGCTTGAGGAAAAGGACTATGTTGTAACCTCGGGCGGAGGTATGGTTGAAATCACCGTTAAAGGAAATCATCAGGTTCAGTCAATCGGTCTTAACCCGGAAGTGGTTGACCCGGAGGATGTGGAAATGCTGGAGGATATGCTTGTGGCTGCTTTTAATGAGGCAGTAAGGCAAATTGATGAAGAATCGGAGAGGGAGCTGGAAAGGGTTACCGGTGGTCTCAATATCCCCGGGCTCTAATATCGCATCTTTTTCCGTCATACAGCGTCACCCTTCGCTCGCAGTATGACATATACAGCTTCGCTCGGTTTCCTTGTCTGACGAAAAAATCTGCTGATATTATTACAGCAACCGTTTTGTTATATATCATCACTCTGTACTTGAAGTATGACATATACAGTTTCTTCTATTAGTTCTTTTTGTTAACTCATAACAACAATGTTTTTACACAGAATAAAGGGGTAGCTATGTCAAATCTCGCACCGCTTCAAAATTTAATAGACCGTTTTGAGCGTATGCCGGGAATAGGTCACAAGACCGCCCAGCGGCTTGCCTTTTATATTCTCTCGATTAACGAGGAAGAAGCACGGGAATTTTCTCAAGCGGTTCTTGATGCCAAGACTAAAATAAAGCAATGCAAAATTTGCTGTGACCTTGCGGACGACGAGCTTTGCCCGATATGCAAAAGCAACACAAGGGACAAAAGCACCATATGCGTTGTTGAAGACCCGAGAGATGTTGCGGCAATTGAACGCACGCACGAATATAACGGAACCTACCATGTACTGCACGGCGCTATCTCCCCTATGGACAGCATAGGCCCTGACAACATCAGGATAAAGGAGCTTATCGCAAGGCTTTCGGACGACACCGTAGAGGAAGTTATTATGGCAACCAATCCCACCGTTGAGGGTGAAGCCACGGCGATGTACATAAGCAGACTGCTCAAACCGATGGGCATTACAGTCAGCCGTCTTGCATACGGAGTTCCCGTGGGCGCCGACCTTGAGTATGCCGACGAGGTAACTCTTTCAAGAGCGCTTGAGGGACGAAATTTGATTTAAGCAAAGGAGTGACAGGCTTTTGGATAAAAACGAAAAGCAAATAATTGCAAATAATAAAAAAGCCTATCACGACTACTTTGTGCTTGACACTTACGAAGCCGGGATTGAGCTTTTCGGCACGGAAATAAAATCCATAAGAAACGGCAGAGTTAATCTGAAAGACAGCTTTTGCTCGGTTGACAACGGAGAAATATTTGTTATCGGTATGCACATATCGCCTTACGAAATGGGCAACCGCTTTAACCGTGACCCGATGCGCAAAAAACGGCTATTGCTCCACAAAAGGGAGATTATGCGCCTTTTCGGCGAAAGCCAACAGCAGGGTCTTTCAATTGTTCCGCTCAGTCTGTATATTGTAAAAGGCAGGGCAAAGCTTGAAATCGGATTGTGTAAAGGTAAAAAACTTTACGACAAGCGAGCCGTTCAGGCAAAAAAAGATTCCGACAGGCAGATTGAACGGTCGCTCAAGGGAGTTTACGATTAATTTTATGGGGATGAAAGGATTTCGACAGGGCTGTTGAACCTTGGTCAGCGAGCAGCGGAGTTGCACCGCTTTAAAAGTAACACTTTAAAATTAACTGACAATAATAATTCAGTTGCTCTTGCTGCTTAATTAAGCAGCTTGCGTTTCCTCACAGAGTGCCACGGCTGTGTGTGAAGCGTCGTTTCAGTGGTGTATATGAACTGGGGGAGTATTCCGGCTCCCGTCAGGTATCAGGAATTACCGTAACCGAAAGGCTGTTTGCCGCCGTTCGGCGAGGGGATAACTTAAAAGACAAACTACGCCCGTAGAACCCTCGGCAAAATAGTTTTGGACGCGAGTTCGATTCTCGCCATCTCCACCAAAATTATCGCTGGTCGAACACCCGGGAGCACGGTTTTCGTGTTC
>JAJQGZ010000174.1 GCA_021200075.1 Clostridiales bacterium
TCCCACGCTTAATTCCACTCCTTTATCACTGTGGAATTTACTTTGGGAATTTACTCCTAAATGTTCGATGAGTGAGAATATGTCATAGATATTGATAATGAAAATAATAAAAATGTTACAAATGTTAAAAAGTTGTCTTTTTCAATTGACAGAATGAACGGTTTGTAATAAAATACTTTTTAGCAAAGAACTATATGGAGGAACAGTTAAATGGGACTTACTCTTGCACAAAAGCTTATCAAAGACCACCTTGTAGAGGGTGAAATGAAAGTAGGCAGCGAAATCAGTCTTAAAATCGACCAGACGCTTACGCAGGACGCAACGGGTACAATGGCGTACCTTGAATTTGAAGCAATGGGCGTGGACAGAGTAAAGACGGAAAAATCCGTTGCTTACATCGACCACAACACACTACAAACAGGATTTGAAAATGCGGACGACCACCGCTATATCCAAACCGTGACTAAAAAGCACGGAATATATTTCAGCCGTCCGGGTAACGGTATCTGCCATCAGGTACATCTTGAAAGGTTCGGCATACCCGGCAAAACTCTTATCGGCTCCGACAGCCACACTCCGACCGGCGGAGGCATATGTATGCTTGCAATGGGCTCCGGCGGACTTGATGTTGCGGTTGCTATGGGCGGAGGTACATACTATATCCCAATGCCCAAGATGACGAGAATTAATCTCACCGGCTATCTCAAGCCCTGGGTTTCCGCAAAGGATGTTATCCTTGAGGTTCTCAGGATTATGAGTGTAAAAGGCGGCGTAGGAAAAATTATTGAATACGGCGGAGAGGGAGTTAAAACTCTCACCGTTCCCGAAAGAGCTACAATAACAAATATGGGCGCAGAGCTCGGCGCAACAACATCTATTTTCCCGTCCGATGAAATCACCCTTGCATTCCTCAAGGCACAGGGCAGAGAAAAGGACTGGACGCCGATTCAGCCGGACGACGATGCAGAATATGATGAAATAATCGACATTGACCTTTGCTCTCTCACACCTATGGCGGCTTGTCCCCATATGCCCGACAAGGTTAAAACAACGCAGGAAATAGGCAAAATAAAGGTTGACCAGGTAGCAATCGGATCGTGTACAAATTCATCGTACGCGGATATGATGAAGGTCGCTTCAATTCTCAAAGGCAGAACGGTATGCTCGTCGGTATCGCTTTGCATTGCTCCGGGTTCAAAGCAGGTACTCAATATGCTTGCGCTCAACGGAGCGTTATCCGATATGATTAACGCAGGTGCAAGAATACTTGAATCCGCCTGCGGCCCGTGTATCGGTATGGGTCAGTCGCCCAATTCGGCAGGTATATCGCTTAGGACATTCAACCGTAACTTTGAGGGTCGTTCCGGCACAAAGGACGCAGGTATATATCTTGTATCGCCAGAGGTTGCGGCGGCATCGGCTCTTACCGGATACCTCACCGACCCGAGAGAGCTCGGCGAAGCTCCCAAGGTTGAAATGCCGGAAAAATTCATTGTAAACGACAATATGATTGATCCTCCCGCAAGTGAGGAGGAAGCAAAGGATATCAAGGTACTCAGAGGGCCGAACATCAAGCCGTTCCCCGATACCGCTCCCCTGCCTGATGAAATCGAGGCGAACGCCGTACTCAAGGTAGGCAACAATATCACCACCGACCACATTATGCCGGCAGGCGCCAAGATACTTCCCTACCGCTCCAACATTCCGCACCTTTCGCAATACTGCTTCGGCGTATGCGACGAGACTTTCCCCGAAAGGATAAAGAAGCTCGGAAAGGGTATTATCATAGGCGGTTCAAACTACGGTCAGGGTTCTTCAAGAGAACACGCCGCTCTTGTTCCGCTCTATCTCGGAGTTAAGGCGGTTATTACAAAATCATTTGCGAGAATCCATATTGCAAACCTTGTAAACGCAGGTATTCTTCCGTTTACATTTGCCAATGAAGACGACTATGATAAAATCGACCAGGGCGACGACCTCGCTCTGCCGGAAATCAGAAGCCGTATAGAAAACAAGGAAGAGGTAATCCTCAAGAACTTAACCAAGAATGGGGAATATCCGCTTGACTCCTCCCACCTTTCAGACAGGCAGAGAGCAATGCTTCTTTGCGGAGGACTGCTTGACTATACAAGAGAAACGAACAAATAATAATTTTAAATCACAACAAACAATAATCACATATATACACATAGCAAAAGGAGAACAATATGCCAGATGATGCAAAAGTAATTGACGAAGCGGTTGAAAAATTCCGTTCGCTTATGGAAGCACAGCTTGCCAGAGCAAAAAAGATAAAAGAAGACAAGGATTTTACCGATTATGCCTCGCTTGATACAATCGTTATAGGTATTTGCGGCGGCGACGGAATAGGCCCGATTATCACCAAGGAGAGCGAAAGAGTGCTTGCATTCCTGCTCAAGGACGAGGTTGAAAAGGACAAAGTAACCTTTAAGGAAATTGACGGACTCACGATAGAAAACCGTGCAGCCTGCGGAAAGGCAATCCCTGATGATGTACTCGAGGAGCTTAAAGCCTGCAATGTAATACTCAAAGGGCCAACAACAACCCCGAGAGCTGGCGACCCGTGGCCGAATGTGGAATCCGCCAATGTTGCAATGAGGAAATCGCTTGACCTCTTTGCAAATATGCGCCCAGTAAAAATGCCGGAAGAGGGTATCGACTGGACATTTTTCAGAGAAAATACAGAGGGCGGATATGCTGTAGGCTCCTGCGGAGTTAATATTACCGACGACCTTGCGGTTGACTTTACTGTAGCAACCCAGGAGGGATGCGAAAGAATTGCAAGGCTTGCCTATGACTATGCAAAGAAGAACAATAAAGGCAAAGTTTCAATAATCACCAAAGCTAATATAATCAAAACGACCGACGGCAAATTCCTCAAAACAGCGCAGAAAATCGGTGAGGAATATCCCGACATCGTAACAGACGACTGGTATGTTGACATCACAACGGCAAAGCTTATCGACCCTATGAGAAGAAAGGATTTCAAGGTATTTGTTCTCCCGAATCTCTACGGCGATATTATAACTGACGAAGCGGCTGAATTCCAGGGCGGAGTAGGTACGGCAGGCTCTGCAAATATAGGCAAGAAATATGCTATGTTTGAAGCTATCCACGGCTCTGCACCAAGAATGATAAAAGAGGGCAGAGGTCAATATGCAGACCCTTGTTCAATGCTTCGTGCGTCGGTTATGCTCCTTTCGCATATAGGATACCAAGAGCAGGCGGACGCTCTTGAAAAGGCGCTTGACAAATGTATGTACGACGAAAAGAAGCTTGTTATTACAGGCCGTGACAACGGCTGTACTTGCAGCGAATTCGGCGACTATGTAATGGAAACCATAACACAGATGACAAAATAAATTCAGCATCGGCAGGAAAGGCTATCGGGATAAAAATGGCAGAAAAAGAAGACGGTTCTATATCCATATCCGTAATAAAAAGATTGCCCCGCTATTACCGTTTTTTGCAATCGCTTAAGGAGAACGGAATTGTAAGAATAAGTTCTGGAGAGCTTGCAGCGAGAATGGGTCTTACCGCATCTCAAATAAGGCACGATTTCAACTGTTTCGGTGGTTTCGGTCAGCAGGGCTACGGCTATAATGTACCGGAATTGCATCAAAAAATAGGGGAAAATCTGTATGTAAATACAGAGATAAAAACTATCCTTATCGGCGCCGGAAATCTCGGCAAAGCCGTTACAAACAAAATTTTTGCAAGCAAAAACGGATTTAAGCTGATAGGAATTTTTGATAAAAACGAAGCTTTGTGCGGAAATATGATAAAGGGTATTCCCGTGCGCAATGTTGATTATCTTGAAAATTTTTGTATAGACAACTCCCCTGTCTGCGCAGTTACCTGTATTCCGTCAACCGATATGAGGGAAATTACGGATTTGCTCATAAAGGTAGGGATAAAAAGCTTTTGGAATTTTTCCACATACGACATTGCGCTTGAACACCCCGATGTTCTTGTGGAAAATGTACATCTCACGGACAGCCTGCTCACACTCGGCTATCTTACAAACACCTCTCTTGAAAAATCGGAGGACTGACACTTGCAGTTAATCAGTACAAAAGATATTGTTGATATAATTAAATACAGCGATACCTCTGCAATTATGGTGGAGAAGCTGCCTTTGCCCGATACACAGCAGTACAAGGTACAGTATTCGGTGGTAAACTTTGAAACCAAGAGCATAGATGTGCTGACCAAAAGCGCATATCTGCTCAAAAAATTCGGAGCAAGCTTTGACCGCATCAGTCATATAATACCAAACTTTGTTTTATGCGACGCAACGGTTTTGTACGACAGGCGTGTTCTGGCAATTTATCCTAACGGCGAAGCAGGGATTTTTGACCGCACAGGCGAGCTTGAATGGAGTGGACGCTTTGATTACCACGGCGAGACGGTATGCTGTCTTACTCTGGAGGGCAAATATTTTTGGAGCGTGTGCAAAGAAGAAAACTGCGTTATCAGATATTCCTGCCGTAATATGGATGTTGATTTGAGAATCGGCGGAAAGGACGCACAGACCTTTATAAACCCGACTCATGTTTGTTGCGACGGCAGAGATATTTTCGTTTGCTGTGACGGTAATAAAATCAGAAAAATCGACTCCGGCAACTATACGGTATCGGATTATCTGAATTTTACCGACAGCATAAAGCAATATTATAAATTCGGCAAATATGCCGTAGCCGTAATGGCGAACGGTACATATGTATTGAAAGACGGACAATAAAATCCGAATTGACCTTTGTCGCATATAAAACGTAAATTTAAGCACAGAAGTTAAATTGTTTCCGTACTTTTTTTTGGCATATATCTAAAATCAAAGCCCGATTTCATCTTTCATTTTTTCAAAACCGAGCAGGATGCTTTGAATTTTTCGGTTTCATCGGCACTGAGCTTCATTTCAAGGACATCTTTTACTCCGTTTTTATTGACAATGGCAGGTACGCTGACATATATCCCCTGCTCGCCGTATTCGCCCTTTAAATAAGTTGATACTGTAAATATTGAATTTTCGTCAAATAAAATTACCTTTGTAAGCCTTGCAAGCACCATTCCGATACCGTAATATGTTGCGCCCTTTGCTTTGATTATTTCATATGCGGAATCCCTGATATTGACCGCAATACTTTTCATATCCCGCATAAGATTTGGATTTTTTTCTGCAAGCTCGGACAAAGGCTTGACGGAAATTGCCGCATTGCTCCACGCAACAAATTCGGAATCACCGTGTTCGCCGATAACATATGCGTGAACATTCCTCGGATTGATTTTGAAATAATCGCTCATCATATGGCGGAGCCTTGTGGAATCGAGAGTTGTACCCGTGCCGAGAACACGGTTTGCGGGAAATCCGGAAAGAGCGTACACGGCGTTTGTCATAATATCCACGGGATTTGACGCAACAAGGAATATGCCATTGAATCCGCTTTCGACTATCGGGTCAACAATCGACTTGAACACCGAGTAATTCTTTTTAAGCAAAGTACGGCGGTTTTCACCTTCGTTTTGCGGTACGCCTGCACAGATAACAACAATATCTGCATCCTGACATTCGGAATAATCGCTGGACGATATTGTCATAGAACTCGGTGCAAAAGGAAGTCCGTGGCTTAAATCCGCCGCCTCGCCTATCGCCCGTTCCTTGTTAATATCT
>JAJQGZ010000175.1 GCA_021200075.1 Clostridiales bacterium
TCTTTGCACCTTTAATTGTAACGGTTTTTTGTTTTTAGTAAATTTTTTATTCGTTACATACTGTACCTGATAACCGGTTACATTTGCCTTTTTATTCCAAATTACTTTCATCTGCTTTTTCTTGGGACTGGTTGTTTTCTTTAGCGTTATCTTTTTCGGAGTTGAAGCAGAGGAAGTTGAAACGGTTGTGGTTGCGGTATCGGAAGTTGAAGAAACAAGTGATGAATTGCTCGCACCGCCGAGAGTTCCGGAGGTTGAAGCGTCGGTTGTAGTACCTGATAAACTTCCGGTATTTGTACCTGTGCCAGTTCCCAAACCGGTGCCGTCAGCTGTGCCGGTGCTATCTGTAGTACCTTCATTTTGAGTATCAGTGTTTGATGTATCGGTATTAGTATTTGTGTCTGTATCTGTATCTGTGCTTGTATCTTGACCAATAGTATCTCCGTCGGTGCAATGGATTGTAGCGTTTAACAAATCGCTATTATTAGAGCCTATACTAATGCTGTTCCATTCAGCCACTCTGCCACCGTAATATACATCGGTTAAACTTATGCAATTGTTAAATGCGCTCCAACCTATGCTTGTTACACTGTTTTGCATTGTTATGCTGGTTAAATCTGTACAATAATGAAACGCCTCATCGACAACACATAATGTACCGTCTAATGTACCGTCTTTCATTGTGTAACCACCACTTATTGAGGTATTTGCTTTTATAAGATAATTTCCAATATAAAGTATATCATTTTCCCAGTTTGATTCATAGTTATAATATGCAGAATCATAAAATTCCTCAACGCCAATACTAGTTACCACAGGGGTTATTATTTTCTGCACCAAGTGCTGACATCAATGTTTAAAGCTTTGGCGAGTTGTTCATTGATTATGTTTTTCTTTTGCATTTCGCTTTCCAATAATTTGAGGTTTACCATTTTGTTTACCTCCTACCAATCAGTATACTCGCAATAATGCGGGTTGTCAAGTGCTTTTTTGCATTTTTGCAAAAAAATATATTGCATTTTTGCAAAGTTGTGTTATAATTAATTTGAGAGGTGCTAATATGGAATTGTACGAAAGAATAAAACAGCGTAGAAAAGAAATCGGTTTATCTGCCGAACAAGTCGCAGAAAGGCTCGGAGTTTCACCTGCAACTATATATAGATATGAAAATAAAAATATTAAAAAATTTCCGTCTGATATTTTAAAACCTTTAGCTGATATATTAATGACTACACCGGAAGCTTTAATTGGTTGGGACAAAACAGATGAAATTAAAAATCTTGTACCGATTAAAAAAGGTAAAATAATTCCTTTGCTCGGAACCATTGCTTGCGGTGAGCCAATTTTAGCCGACGAAAACATAGAAGAATATATATTACTGCCTGATGAACTTGCTGCGGATTTTGCCCTGCGGTGTAAAGGCGACAGTATGATTAATGTCCGAATTAAAGACGGCGATATTGTTTACATACACCAACAACCTACTGTGGATAACGGTGAGATTGCCGCTGTACTTATTGACGACGAAGCAACCTTAAAGAGGATTTTTATTTATAAGGATAAAATCATATTACAAGCCGAAAACCCAAAATATGAACCGTTTGTTTACATCAAAGAGGAAATGCAAAATGTTACAATTTTGGGCAAAGCAGTCGGTTTTACAAGTTTAATATGTTAAGGGGAGACAAAAATTTTATGAATACAAGGCGAATTAATCCAATTTTATACTTTTTAATAGTTTATATCGGTGGTATTTTTGGTATTCACTATTTTGTTGACGGCAATAACAAAAAAGGTGTTTTGTATCTCTGCACTCTCGGCTATTGCGGTATCGGCTGGTTGATTGATTTAGTCAAAGCATTTATTTTGATTTTTAACGCTTCAGCATATCAAAAAAAACCGATGAAAAGTCATACGATTTTGACGCTAAAGGTAAAATGTATACTAAATTGCGTGGCGTTAGAAAAAATTGTATAAATATAATTCGGATTAAACTGTCAAACGGCTTTAGAATATTTAACAGAAAATACACCCATACACCTTGAGCCTTATCAAAATAAGTTTCTCGCTGTCACAAATGAAAATGGGATTGACCTCGGCGAAATCACATACGAACGGAGTGATGTTTTAAGAGATTACCCCCCCCCTGAAGAATTGCACATTGCCATAAAAAATTTAACTGGTGGTGTACCGGGAAGAGAAACAAGGGGCTATAATATTGAAATTCAAGTCGATAAATCGCTTGTAAACAAAATTCAAAAACTGTCAAAAAATGCAAAAAGCATTAAAAACCGGTGAAATCAGTGTAAAAAATTTATTCGTTGATAATCCTTATCACGATAATTTAGACGATTATTTAAAGCGCTTTTCAAAAGCAACTTTGCCATATGACATAGGTTACATAAGCCCGAGCGGCGGCTTTGCAAATTATGCACTTTTTTGAAGTCAAAGCAAAGAAAGTTTCAACCAACCGCTTGAACAAACGCAAAATTTCAGCAAAAAATGAGGAAGAAGCCATTGAAATAGCTAAGACAATGGATTTAATTGCATCGTTTGAAGTTTCAGCCGCTTCGTTTGAGCCGCCAACTGAAAGTCAGATTGAATATGCAAAAAGTTTAAAAATGAAAATTCCGAACGATGCAAGAGCGAGAGATGTAAGCGCAATGTTGAGCTGAATTGATTATGAAAATCCTGCGGCGAACGATAAACTTGCAAAGTGTGCCGACAAAATGGGTTGTTATTTTTCCCTTATGGCTTGCGATAAACAAATTTTGGAAAAAATACGGTCACAAGCTGATGACAAACATCTTGCAATGTTTTATTGTTATGTTTATTTTAAAAAGATAAATAAACAACCTTTAGCCGATATGTTTGACGATGCGGATTATCAAAAATGCGTTGATTATTCAAATTCTGTTTGTGATAATGAAAAAGTAACGAAATCAATTCGCACTTGTTTAGCAAGTGCGCCAAATATAAGCAAAGGCACCATTGCATATAATTCGGTACAAATTTTTAAATAATAAAAAAACTCCCGACTGCGCCAATAGTTGGGAGCTAAAAGCGGAATGTGATACTTTGTAATATACAAAATAAAGCAATCCACCCAACAGAATTTTATTGTATCACATCACCGCTTAAAAATCAAGCGGTGTATTTTTGCGTCCAAAAATCAATAGGAGTAATACAAAATGGGAAATAAAAAAGTAAGGGGCAACAGCGACGGAACATATTTTAAAGTCGGTAACAAGTGGCGTTGTCAAATGACTTTCGGCAAAGACTTTGACGGTAAATTAATCCGCCTTTCTGCCGTCGCCGATACTAAATCGGCGGCAAAAGCAAAAGTTGAAAAAATTTAAAGACCGGCAACAAAATAATTCACCGTCTGCCGATACTGCAACGGTACAAGATATGATCAAAATGTAGATTTATGATGATTACCTCGAAAACAAAAATAAAGACGGTTAGCACATTCGGCGTTTGGATATTTTAAAAAAGATTGACGATAACGGATTAGGTTCGATTTTGGTTAAAAGTGTAACCGAGTGTCAGCTTAAAGAGTTCTTTTTCGGTTTGACCGATTATTCAAATTCCTATATCAGCAAAATTTACAGCGAGATTAAAAACTGCTTTAAATATTGCTCCAATCCCAAACACAAAATTATTGATCACAATATTTTTGATGATTTTGAAAAGCCGAAATCTAAAAAACGGATAAAAAAAATAACCGCCTTAACGGTTGATGAACAGCTTCGTTTCGTCGAAATTCTGAATAATCAAGAAAAAAATAACCGCTACCGCTTCCAAATGCTTTTAATGCTTTATTCGGGAATGCGGATGGGCGAAATTAACGCACTTACGATTAATGATGTCAGTTTTGATTTTCGCACAATCAAAATTTCAAAACCTATCACACGGGATAAAAACGACCGTCCGATTCTGGGCGACCGTACCAAAACCGCAAGCGGTGAAAGAACTATCCGAATGACCGCCGAAGCATACGACCTGCTCCTCGACTTTGTCAAAAATCACTATGTGCCAAATGCTCAAAATTTGATTTTTTACGATAACACAAATCAAAAAGTTATATCAACAAGCCGTGTTAATTTTTCTTTTAAACATTTGATTGATAAATACCAAATTATTCAGTCGCAAAAAATCATAACAAGTCTTGCAAAAAAAAGAAATGCCCGGCATTCCGCAAATCAATATTTTTGAAAAAATCGGGCGACAATTTTGAATATATCAACAAACAGCCGAAAAATTGGCAAAGTAATTACAAAATGTATTATTTTTATAAAACCGTGCCGGAACGGGAGTATAATGTGCATATGCTCCGGCACACTTTCGCAACCCGAGCAATAGAAGCAGGGCTTGCGCCGAAAACATTACAGCATTTGCTCGGACACTCGGACATAAAAATAACTCTCGGCGTTTACTGCGATGTTTTTGACCGCTTTAAAAATCAACAGCTTGACTTGTTGAATAATTACCTCAAAATTTTACCGCAGGATAATAAAAAAACTGTCGCACAATAATTAAAAATGTGCAATAGATGTGCAATAAATGCGGATTTTTATGGATTTTTCACACCGTTTTTAATCGCCTTGATTTTTCGTTTTTGCTTTATAAAGCGTTTTTTTGGACAAAAAAGGTTTTAAAAACTCCCTTGCAATCCTTTAAAATCTTGTTACGCTATCTGGAATTATTATATTCGTCAAACTTTCACAATAGTAAAATGAAAAATTTTCTGTACTCGTTACACCATCAGGAATTGTTACGCTTGCTAAACTTGTTAAGTTATAAAATACTTCTTCACCTATGGATGTTACACCGTCTAATATTGTTACCGCTTTAATATAAGTACGATAGTTATACCAAGGTGCATTACTTGAACAGGTAGGCCCAATATATCCTGATGAATCATAATCGCTCATATCACCCGAACCGCTGATTATGAGTTCACCGGTTTCGGTATCAAGTAACCATGTGACATTATCTCCACAAGTTCCTGAATATGTATCGGCAAAAGCGGTTAGGTCAAGAGCGGCGGTAATGGTTAGGAGCATTGTTAAGGATAGAATTAAACTTATGACTTTTTTCATTGTAGTTTCTTCCCGAAAATAAAAAATAAAAAACGAAGCCGGCAAGAAGTACGGCTTCATTGGATAGGTGTTATTGTACTCCTCATTGCCACAAGCTAATATTAACATATGAGGAAATATATGTCGAGAAGTTTTTTAAGAGTGTGGAGTTTGGAGTTTGGAGGGTGGAGTTATCAGTTTGGGGATGAAAAATCAGGACATAGGTAAGGGGTTTGTGTCAAGACATAGGTAAGTCGGTGTAAAGTACAGGTAAGGCTTGTCAAGGTGGAGATTGTGAACTTTTTGATATGTAAAAAGTTCACAATATACTACCTTGACAAAGAGCAAAAATATAATAGATACCGAGCGAAAGCATTTCTGTGCTTTCGACCTATCGGCTGCATCATTTTTAATTATAAATTTTCCAGCGGGAAAGAGCAACAGGAATTTATATCAAGAGTTCCGAGCAAAAATTCCGCAAGGAAGACCTGATATTTATTATCGCTTTGAGGCTTTAAACCTACAGTTAGAGCCTGTAAAATAAAGTGTGTAAGTTAGGAAAACAGCTTGCACACTTTTTGCA
>JAJQGZ010000081.1 GCA_021200075.1 Clostridiales bacterium
ATTTACAATATACCCCAGCTTACAGGTTTCGACCTTTCTGTCGATATGCTCAGGGAAATGGCGGAAAATGAAAAGGTAATCGGCGTTAAAAATTCAGCCGAGCCGGTTTATCTTATGGAGAGATACAGACAGGCTGTCAGGGAGGATTTTGTTATATTCAACGGTTCTGACGAGCAGTTCGTCGGCGGAAGAGTTATGGGCGCCGATTCGGGTATCGGCGGAACTTACGGTTGTATGCCCGAGCTTTTTGTAAAACTTGACGAATATGTTAATACAAATCAGATAGAAAAGGCAAAGGCACTCCAGTTCAAGGTGAATGAATGTATATTTGATCTTCTCGCCTGCAAGTCGCTTTACGGCGCAGCAAAGCAGGTTATTTCCCAACGCTTCGGTATAGATTGCGGAAATCCGAGAAGCCCGTTCCTCCCTGTATCTTACGACGATGCAAAGCCGATTGCCGATAAGATAAACAAAAATGTCTCGGAGCTTGAGTAAAAGATATACCGATTAAATTTTAACATCGTAACACAATTTTCATTTTACCGATTTTCGATAAATTTTCTGTGGGGGTGAAACTGTGCAGTTTGTAAAAAAGCCTTTCAAATTATACAAAATTTTTGTTTTTGCTTCTTTTTATATTTCCGTTTCTTTACGGCGGATATTATGTTTTTCCTGCACGGTTATAAGCATTGCTTTGACGGCGGGTCTTCTTGTGCGTTCGTTCAAGGAAAAGTCCCTGCTTATCAGCCTTTCATTCCCTGCGCTCACTTTTTTGGTATTAACATTATTTTATTTAATAAATCGCTTTTGGACGGCAGACAGTTCAATGGCAACAGAGGGCTTTTTAAAATATCTTTGCATATTTTTATTTATTGTCAGTATTTGGCAAATAGGCAAGGAAAAGAGGGGAAAAGCTCTTTATTGCCGTTGAGCTGTCTGCTGTTTTTATGACCGTTATATCGTGGACTTTGGGGTTTATACCTGCGCTTCACTCCAAGTTTTACGATGATAACGAGGATTTGCACGGATTTTTTGAGTATGCAAACACATATGCAGTTTTCCTGCTGATTGCACTGGTGACTATTTTATTTAATCACCGCAGTAAAATTTTATCGCTTATCTGCGCCGGTATATGCATATACGGAATTTGCCTGTCAAAATCGAGAGCGGTATGGCTGCTTTCGATAATAACGGTTTTGGTTGCGGCATTTTACTATTTACTCGGCAGGATAAAAAGCCGCAAAGGTAAAATTTCTTTCATCATCGCCTTGGCGGTAACGGCAGGGATAATTATTCTTGCTTTAATTCTCACTGGCTATGGGCGAAAGTCTTTGATTATTTGAATACCGACGGTTCTTTAAACGAGAGGTATCTTTATTATAAGAACGCTATAATATATTCGCTGCACCATCCTTTTGGCAAGGGCGCATATGCCTTTTATTTCGCACAGTCACAGTTTCAAAACACATATTACTATGCCATTGATGTTCACAACGATTATCTTCAAATAATGCTTGAAGCGGGTATAATGCCTGCACTGCTTTTTGTAATCGTATTGGTTATGCAGTTTTTTCAAAGAAAAATTCTCCTCAGCAAAAGCTGACATTGTTTGTTATTGCGGCGCACTGCCTTGTGGATTACGATTTGCAGTTTATTTCAATTTTCTTTATTTTGGCTCTTTGCATTAATTACGGCAATTATAAGGAAATTCGGCTTACTTCAAAGCTTATTGTGTCTTTGGCGTCGCTTGTGTTGGCAGGAGTTAATTTGATTATCGGTCTTTCAAATTTTTTCAATTATATCGGAGAACACGAAAAATCTGTCTATTTTTACAAAAATACTCCGTCAATGATTATTCTGATGCAAAGCACAAATCAGCAGCAAGTCGCATATGATTATGCGCAGGATATATTGAATATAAATGATTCTGTATATGAACCCAACAATGTTTTGTCAAATATTTATGCCGAAAATGAAATGTATGACGAAGCTGTTGAACAAATGAAATCGGTTATAGAAAAAGACCTCCGCACTATGCAACACTATAGGGATTATATAGATTTATGCACAGCAGCGGAGGAATATTATGAAAAAGGAGGGGAAAGCGATAAAGCCCAAAGCTGTATTGATAAAATACGGCAGGGATCAGGACTTTGATTTGGGCGAGGAATATTACGCAATAATAAATTCATACAAATAAACGGAGGTTTTTATGGAAAAGCAAACAGTTAATTTTTTGTCCGTGATTTTAAGCTTAGCCATTCTTTTAAGCTTTCCTGTAGTTTCACAGGCGGCGGACGCAAACACAAATTACAGCAATACCTTTACCGACACTTATACCGCACCGTCAAGCGCAAGGAATGTACTTGTCAGCGGAAGTGACGCAACAATTTCCGAATGGTACGGCGACAGGGTGAATATGGGCGGAAGCACATATTCCGTTCGTCAAAATCAATACGGATTGAACAAAGACGGCAATATGATTGACGCATCAGTCGGCTCGACCTATACAATTTGGCTTGCACAGTACGGTGGAGTGTTATTCAAATTCACAGCTCAAACAGACGCAATCTATCAGTTTACAGCGTCCGAGAACGAGACTTACGGCAATGCACCGAGCTATAACAGCTTGACCCTTTATGATGAAAATCTTAACTGGCTTGATTACGGCTACGGCTATTATTATGACGATGAACAATCGGATGCGGCAATTGTTTATAACATTTCTGCCGGAGAAAACTGTTTATTTAACCGCCGCCGCAAGCACGGCAAAGGACTGCGTGTACGATTTGTCAATCACCGAATACAGCACTGATAATTGTCCTCACAATTGGTCTTATGAGGATTATGAAGAAGACGATTGTTATGAATATGAATATTATGTTTGTATTCTCTGCGGTGAAACAAAGACTGCAACCTATGAATATCATTGGTGGAACTATGAATACACCCACGAAGCGGAAAATTACCTTGATTACTCCACGGGTACGAGGACTTGCGAGGAGTGCGGAAAGGAAGAGGAATTTACCGAAAAAGGTGACAATCATACCGTTGCAAGCCAAGAGATAGACTGGATAGGCAACTACTCTATTGAGTATGTCTGCACCTGCGCTTTGTGCGGTGAAACTTTTTATACCTATGAAGATTCTCCCTGTGTTTCATATGATGATGAAGGAGATTATATTGTAAGCCATTCACTCGGTACAACTTCATCGATACCGTACGGTACTCAGGCAACCTGTTCCGTCTGCGGATATGTATATGACGGTTCTCATTCATATTATGATGAAGACGGCGATGATACATATAGCTATACCCATTCGTACGAAGAATTAAACGGAAGCGATACCTGTTATCTATGTACTTGGACGGAAACCACTACTTGCACAAAGTGCGGAGAAACGGTTACGGAAACCGGTTCGTGGGAAAGTCATTCCGCTTGGGAGTATGTTCAGATAACTCCTCAGCACGATAATGTGTGCGGAACATACAATTACTGTTGTGCCGGATGCGGTGCATATGAATTTGAAGAACCGCTTACCTGCCACTGCTATACTACCCAAACACTGGAAGACGGCAGTACCGTAAAAGTATGCTCAAGGTGCGGAGATGTGGAAAGTACACAAAGCAGTGACGATACAACAGTCGATACCGGCAATTAAGTCTGTTAAGCTTTCAAAGACATCGTATGTATATAACGGCAAAGCTAAAAAGCCGTCGGTAATTGTTAAGGATGTAAACGGAAATATTATATCCTCCGATAATTATACTGTTACATACGCAAGCGGCAGAAAGAAAGTCGGCAAATATAAAGTAACTGTTACATTTACCGGCAACTACAGCGGAACATATACGCTTGAATTTACAATCAAGCCGAAAGCCGCTAAATCAACCAAGCTTACCAAGAAAAGCACGAGCATAAAGCTCGCTTGAAAAAAGGTATCCAGCGTAACAGGCTACGAAATTCAGTATGCCACCAACAAAAAGTTCACAAAGAACAAAAAGACCGTTACCGTAAAGGGTGCTAAGAACACTTTAAAGACTATTAAGAAATTAAAGTCCAAGAAGACTTACTATGTAAGAGTTCGCACCTACAAAACAGTAAAGGGTAAGAAGATTTATTCAAGCTGGTCAACTGTCAAAAAAGGTTACCACCAAATAAAGGCAAACTAAAAAGCGGTGCAGGATTAATTTCCTGCACCGTAAATTGTTTCGTATATCAAAATTCCGTAGGGAGCAATTTGTAATCGCCCGCTTTCAAATTGTCAATGCATACAATTGTACCGCTAAAAGCCCCGAGAACATCAAACTCTCGGGGTTTTTAATATTTTGCAATTATCGCCGTTCAGTTTTTAACCGTAAATTTTCTTTTTATAATCAATCAGCTCATTTTCGTTTACATAAGCCGAAAGTGCGCCGGTTGCCGTAACCGCTTTTCCGCCTGTGATATTGCCGTATTCTATGCAGTCTTTGAGTGAACAGCCGTTGAAAATTCCATAGATAAACCCTGCGAGGAATGCGTCTCCCGCCCTGGTTAAATCCGTATTTTTAAATTTGTCAACGCTTTTTACAAAGAAAAGCTCGCCATCATCTATGACGATACAGCCGTCTGTGTCAACCTTTACAACCACCTTGTCAAAATATTTTTCAAGAGCGTATGCGGCTTTCTCTGGTGTGGATTCTCCGGTAATTTTCATAGTCTCTTTTCTGTTAGGTGTGTAAAAGTCGGCAACAGTCAGATAGTCGGAATATTTTTCAAAGTTGAGTTTATCGTCCCAGCCCGTGTCGAGTACGAGTGTTGTTCCGTTTTCCTTGAGCTTTTTGTATACATCTATGAATCCGCCGGGCTGCATTATGCAAACCTTGGCTCCGAGTGATGCGTTGTAAAAATCCTCGCACGCTTTTTTCGTCAGCTTCTATCGAACCCTGTTCGTAGGTATAAAAGGTTCTGTCGCTCGGCAGAATTATTGCCGAGGTGATATTTACCGGGATTTTATCTCCTCGGTAAAGATTAATCAAAAGATCGTTATTTTCCTCGAATTTTTCCTTTGCAAAGTTTGAAAATAAATCATCTCCGAGTTGTGTCGCAATCTTGGTTTTTATTCCGAGCCGTGACAGGTTATAAGCGTTGCGGGAACTCCGCCGCCGAGTTGAAGTGAAAAATCCTTGCAGTAAAGCTCCTCTCCCACTCCGGCAAGCCTGTCAAAGCCCTGATAAAGCAGGCAACATTCGTCGCTCCCACTCCGGTAACAAAATCCGTCATTTCCATTCTCCTATGTAGTCTTTGTTGAGTTCAATATAGCTGTCTGTAAGCTTTTTTGCAAGCGAATAGCTGTTTACAAGAGGGTGGAGCGTCAACACTTCAACCGCCGCCGTCCTTGATTTTTCCCGTATTGCCTTGCTTGCAAGCCGCTCGTATATTTTTACCCGCCTTATCATTTCCAAATTCTGTTCGTCAATATCCGTCATTTTGTGCGGTATTGCGCCGTTTTCCGTAATGTCGCAGGTGATTTCCACCACATCGGTGTTGTTAAGTCCCTCGATTGCGCCGTCAGTCGGCACGCATAATATCATGGAAGCGGGTTTTTTGCTTTTCGGATTTTAGATAATATT
>JAJQGZ010000135.1 GCA_021200075.1 Clostridiales bacterium
TTTTCTTCTGTTTTGGCCGTGCTGGCCGGGTGCATATGAGCGACGCTCGAATGCACATTTGCCCGTATAACACCTGTCACCTTTGAGAAAAAGTTTTTTACCCTCACGGCGGCAAAGCTTACAGGCAGGTCCTGTATATCTTGCCATATCAAGTAACCTCCAAGTTTTAAACTATACACGACGCCTTTTCGGCGGGCGGCAGCCGTTGTGCGGAATTGGGGTAACATCCTTAATAAGACTTACCTCCAAGCCTGCTGTCTGAAGAGCTCTTATTGCCGATTCACGACCCGAGCCCGGTCCCTTTACATAAACCTCAACAGTTTTCATTCCGTACTCCATTGCTGTCTTAGCGGCTGTTTCGGCAGCGGTTGCGGCTGCAAAGGGAGTCGATTTTCTTGAACCGCGAAATCCCATCTCGCCGGCAGATGCCCATGAAACGGCATTTCCGCTTGTGTCGGTAATAGTTACAATCGTATTGTTGAAGGTTGACTGAATATGGACAGCACCACGCTCAATATTTTTTTTCTCACGGCGTCTGCGTGAGCCTGTGGTCTTTTTAGTAGCCATACTTTATTTGTTCCTCCCACTTATTTCTTCTTATTTGCTATAGTCTTTTTGGGACCTTTGCGTGTACGAGCATTGTTCTTCGAGGTCTGACCTCTTACGGGCAGTCCCTTTCTGTGACGCACACCGCGATAGCAGCCGATTTCTATAAGTCTTTTAATGTCAAAAGCCGTATCCCTGCGAAGATCACCCTCTACGGTAAGATTGTTTGTGATATAATCGCTGAGCTTTTTAACATCATCCTCTGATAAATCTCTGCAACGAGTGTCGGGATTGATACCCGTGGCTTCGATAACCTTATCAGCGGTTGAAAGTCCGATACCGTAAATATAGGTAAGTCCGATTTCAACTCTTTTGTCATTAGGTAAGTCAACACCTGAAATACGTGCCATTTTACAATTTACCTCCGATTATTAGTTCAGGATTAACCCTGACGCTGTTTGTGCTTCGGATTCTCACAGATAACCATAACTTTGCCGTTACGCTTGATAACCTTGCACTTTTCGCAAATTTTCTTTACAGAAGGTCTTACTTTCATTTGAATATTCTCCTTATTTTACTTTGAGCGCCAAATTATACGGCCTTTGGTAAGGTCATACGGCGACATCTCAATAGTAACCTTATCACCGGGAAGTATACGAATATTGTTCATTCTGAGCTTTCCGCTGATATGGGCTGTTATTATGTGGTCGTTTTGCAGTGACACTTTAAAATTAGTGTTCGGCAAAACCTCGACCACCGTACCCTCTGCTTCTATCATATCTGACTTTGACATCTTATACCTCGCTAAAATTAAATGTTTACGATTGATTTATTAAGGAGCGTTGCCCCTCAACCGAAATCCGCCTCGGCAAATGCCGAAAATGAACCTTTGTTTCAGACCTTGGTCAATATAACCGGGCCGTTCGGCGTAATGGCTACGGTATGCTCAAAATGAGCGGATAACTTACCGTCCGCCGTTTTAACCGTCCAGCCGTCCGAAAGCTGTTTAACCTTATAGGTTCCCATGTTTATCATCGGCTCTATTGCCAATGTCATACCGGGTAATAATCTGATGCCACGCCCTGCGTGACCGAAGTTCGGTACGCTTGGTTCTTCGTGAAGCTTTGTACCCACGCCGTGCCCGACATAATCACGGACAACGCCGTAGCCACGCTCCTCGCAATAGGTCTGCACCGCATTTGATATATCGCCGATTCTGTTGCCGGGAACCGCCTGTTCAATACCTTTGTAAAGGCTTTCACGGGTGGTATCCATCAGCCGCTTTGCTTCGGGAGAGCAAGTCCCGCAGACAAATGTGGCAGCATTGTCGCCGTTATATCCGTTCTTTGCGGCTCCGAGATCTATACTGACAATGTCTCCCTCCTGAAGGATTATGTCAGCCTTGGGGATGCCGTGGATAACTTCATCATTAACAGATATACATGCAGTTGCGGGAAATCCGCCGTAGTTGAGAAAATTAGGAGTTGCACCGTGCTTTTTTATCAGCTTATATGCAATCTCGTCAATTTCTTTGGTGGAAATGCCGGGTTTAACCGCTTCACCCGCAACCATTAATGCTTCAGCCGAAATCTTGCATGCTTCTTTCATAAGCTCAAGCTCACGGCTGCTTTTAAGCACTACCATGTTAATCCTCCAATGTAGCAAAGACAAGCGCCGTTGTGTCAGCCACTTTCTCCTGACCTTTTACCGTTACAAGCTTACCCAGCTCATTGTAAAAGTCCTTGAGAGGCTCGGTCATCTTGTGATATTCAACAAGACGAGCTTTGACTGTTTCGGGTGCGTCGTCCTTGCGTTGAACAAGCTCGCCGCCGCAGGCATCGCAAATGCCGTCCTTTGCAGGCTTTTTATACTCAATGTGATACGAGTTTGCACACTTTGAGCATACACGACGACCGCTCATTCTTTTTGTTATTGCCTCATCTTCAACCTCTATGTTGAGAACCTTATCAATATCCGCACCCATATCTTCAAGAGCCTGAGCCTGTGGAATAGTTCTCGGAAAGCCGTCGAGAATGAAGCCGTTTTCACAATCTTTATCTTTGAGTCTGTCCTTTATTATACCGATAAGAACATCATCGGGAACAAGCTGACCTGCATCCATATAGGACTTGGCTTTCAGCCCCATATCCGTACCCTCTTTAACGGCGGCACGAAGAATATTTCCCGTTGAAATAGTTGGGATATTATATTTGTCTGCAATCTTTTCCGCCTGAGTGCCTTTGCCGGCACCCGGCGCTCCGAGAAGTATAAGCTTCATATAATCTCCTTACCTATCAGTCAAGGAAACCCTTGTAATGACGCATCATCATTTGAGATTCGAGTGAACGAACAGTCTCAAGAGCAACACCGCACATAATGATAAGCGATGTACCGCCGAGAGTGATTGTCATTCCGCCGTCCGTTCCGTCCTCTGTAAGCGGAGGAATAGCGGCTTCGCAGATGAGTGAATAAACTATCGGGAACAATGCAACTACCGAAAGCATCAACGCACCAATAAGTGTAAGCCTTGAAAGCACTCTGAGTATATAATCGGAGGTAGGCTTACCGGGTCTGATACCGGGGATTGCACCGTTATTTTTACGAAGGTTGTTTGCCATTTCTATAGGATTGTACTGTATCGTGCTGTAGAAATAAGCAAAGAATATAATAAGCAGGAAGTACATCAATGCGTACCACCAGGAATCGCTCTGGAAAGCGTTGAAGAAGCTTTCCCAGAAAGTATCCTCGTAAGAGCTTGAGGAAAGGAACATCTGAACCGTTCCCGGAAGGGAAAGGATTGAAGAAGCGAAGATTACGGGGAGTACGCCGCTCATATTAACCTTAATAGGCATATGAGTTGACTGACCGCCCATCATCTTCCTGCCTACAACACGCTTTGCGTAGGAGATAGGAAGTCTTCTTTCAGAATTATCCATAAATACGATGTATGCTACCATTAACAGGAAAAGAATGCATACTACGGGAACAAGTATTCTGTAAACAAGTCTGCCGGTATCAAGATACTGGAAGAGCTGTTTGATAAGGGTCGGGAACCTTGAAACGATACCTGCGAAAAGTATGATTGAAATACCGTTACCGATACCGCTGATTGTTATCTGCTCGCCGAGCCACATAATTACCGCAGTACCCGCCGTAAGAACGGTAACAATTACTATTGCCTGGAATACGGCGTCAAATCCTGTAAATGAGGTTCCGTCGGAAGCTGTCATAAGATAGCTGCTTGAACGGAGATAGAAATAATATGCAAGCGACTGAAGAAGTCCAAGAGCTACCGTAACAAAACGAGTTATGGAAGCTATCTTCTTTCTGCCCTCCTCGCCCTCTTTTTGTAATCTTTCAAGGGCGGGAATAGCGACTGCGAGCAGCTGCATAATAATGGAAGCGTTGATGTACGGAGTAATCGACATTGCGAAAATTGTTCCGTATGTGAAAGCACTACCGGTCATAAGACTGAGGTAAGTGAGTATTGTGTTACCCTTACCTACATCAATTTCATCAACAATGTTGAGGAAAGGAACCGGAATAAAGGAACCTATCCTGAAAACAAGGATGATAAAGGCGGTGAATAAAAGCTTTTTGCGTATCTCGGGTATTTTCCACGCATTTACGATGGTTTTAATCATCCGAGCACCTCCACCTTGCCGCCTGCGGCTTCAATCTTAGCCTTAGCGGATTCGCTCACTTTGGTTGCCTTAACCGTGAGAGCTTTGGTGATTTCTCCGTTTCCGAGGATTTTTACTCCGTCAAGAGTCTTTTTGATAATGCCTGCACCTACAAGGCTTTCGGCGTCAACAGTTGCACCGTCATCAAATCTGTCATTGAGAGTTGATACATTAACTATAGCATATTCCGTAGCGAAAATATTGTTGAAACCACGCTTTGGAACTCGTCTTTGAAGCGGCATCTGACCGCCTTCAAAACCCGGGCGTCTGCTGTAGCCCGAACGGGATTTTGCACCCTTTTGACCTTTACCGGAGGTTTTACCCTGTCCGGATGCAGTACCTCTGCCTACTCTCTTTACACTCTTTTTAGAACCTGCGGCAGGAGAAAGTTCATATAACTTCATATAATCTGCACCTCCCCTTATTCGTCTATAACGGTAACAAGGTGAGCTATTTTTGCAAGCTTACCCTGCGTCTGCGCATTATCCGGCTGAACAGTGACATTGCCTATCTTGCGCAGACTGAGCGAATGGGCGGTAGCTATTTGGTCTGCTTTGTTGCCTATTAAGCTTTTAGTGAGCTTGATTTTAATATCTGCCATCATTCTGCCCTCCTCAATCCAATATATTCTTTACCAACTTGCCACGCAGTGCAGCTACCTCATCGGCAGTGCAGAGTCTGCTCAAGCCGTCAAGCGTTGCTCTTACAACATTGCAGGGATTGTTTGAACGAATTGCCTTTGTTCTGATGTCCTTAATTCCCACAGTCTCAACAACGGCACGAACCGGGCCGCCGGCAATAACGCCAGTACCTTTGGGAGCCGGCATAAGCAAAACCTCGCCTGCACCGTACTTGCCCCTGATTTCGTGAGGAATTGTTGTTCCCTTGAGAGCAACTTTAATTACATTCTTCTTTGCGTCTTCAATACCCTTGCGGATAGCGTCCGGAACTTCGCCGGATTTGCCGATACCGAAGCCTACAAGACCTTCGCCGTCACCGACTACTACAAGAGCGGCAAACTTGAAAATTCTACCGCCCTTAACGGTCTTTGATACACGGTTAATCGCTACGACTCTTTCTTCAAGCTCCATTGAAGATACATCAATCTTTGCCATAAAAATTTTCCTCCTTCGTTAGAACTCAAGTCCGCCTTCACGAGCGCCGTCGGCAACTGCTGCCACACGACCGTGATATACATAACCGCCTCTGTCAAATACGCATTTTTCAATGCCCTTTGCTTTGGCTCTCTCTGCCAGGGTTTTGCCAACAGCCGTAGCTGCCTCTACATTACCGCCATACTGAGTAAATTCTTTTTCAACGGTAGAAGCCGACGCAATTGTAACGCCTGCAACATCGTCGATAAGCTGAGCATAAATATTACTGAGAGAGCGATATACGTTGAGTCTCGGGCATTCGGCAGTGCCACTGACCTTTGAGCACACTCTTTTATGACGCTTCTGTCTTGCTTTGTTAACATCTTGTCTTGAAACCATTGTATTTCACTCTTTTCTTATTTCTTACCCGCTTTGCCCTCTTTGCGGCGGATATGTTCTTCGGCGTACTTAATGCCCTTGCCCTTATAAGGCTCGGGAGGTCTCTTTTCACGAACCTGAGCCGCAAACTGACCGACCTTTTGCTTATCCACACCGCTGATTACAATAGCGTTTGCCGAAGGACATTCAATTTTGATTCCCTCGGGAACTGTCATTGTAACCTGATGCGAGAAACCGAGGTTCATAACAAGATTGTCGCCCTGCATCTGAACACGGTAACCTACGCCGTTTACTTCAAGATTTTTCTTAAATCCTTCGGTAACGCCCGTAAGCATATTTGCAATAAGCGAACGGGTGAGACCATGGAGGGATTTGTTTTGATTTGAATCATCGGGTCTTTTAACGATGATTTCGCTGCCTTCAACACTGACTGCCATATTAGGATGAGCATCCATTGAAAGGGTGCCGTTCGGGCCCTTTACGGTAACAGCATTGTCGTTGATTTGAACATCAACGCCGGCAGGAATTGTAATTGGTTTTAAACCTATACGAGACATCCTGACTGTACCTCCTTACCAAATGAATGCTAAAACCTCGCCGCCTACATGCTGCTTGCGAGCTTCTCTGTCTGTCATAACGCCCTTGGATGTGGAAACTATAGCAACGCCGAGTCCCTTCATAACCTTGGGCATTTCTTCTACATTTGAATAGATACGAAGACCGGGCTTTGACACTCTGCGTAAGCCGGTGATAATCTGTGTTTTGTTCTCACCGTATTTAAGCGTTACACGGATAATGCCCTGCTGGCCGTTCTCTATTATCTTATAATTTTTGATATATCCTTCATCAACAAGAATCTGAGCAATTGACTTCTTCATGTTTGACGCAGGAATATCTACCGTATCGTGTTTAGCCGAATTTGCATTACGAATTCTTGTAAGCATATCCGCGATAGGATCAGTAATATGCATTGATATTTCCTCCTTGTTAATAAATCAGCAATTCTCAGTTCTTACCAAGATGATTTTTTTACTCCGGGAATTTCGCCCTTGTGTGCGAGTTCCCTAAAGCAGATTCTGCAAATGCCGTACTTGCGAAGATAAGCATGAGGTCTACCGCAGATTTTGCATCTGTTGTACTGCCTTGTAGAATACTTAGCCGGCCTTGCAGCCTTTACTTTCATAGATGTTTTTGCCACGATAATCCCTCCTTACTCTGAAAACGGAGCGCCCATAAGCTTTAACAGTTCACGAGCCTCTTCGTCCGTATTTGCGGTTGTGACCATTATAATGTCCATACCTCTTACGGCATCAATTTTGTCATAATCGATTTCAGGGAAAATAAGTTGTTCCTTGATGCCCATGGCGTAATTGCCTCGGCCGTCAAACGAATTAGGATTTATACCCCTGAAGTCACGCGTTCTCGGAAGCGCAAGATTAAGAAATCTGTCGAGAAATTCGTACATTCTCTCTCCTCTGAGAGTAACCTTAACGCCTACCGGCATACCCTCACGAAGCTTGAAGTTAGCGATTGATTTCTTAGCACGGCAAACGATTGGTTTTTGACCCGTAATTGTTGCAAGGTCGCTTGAAATAGCGTCAACAACTTTTGCATTTTCACGGGCTTCGCCGCAACCAACATTGATAACGATTTTGTCAAGCTTTGGGATTTGCATAACAGACTTATAACCGAACTTTTTCATCAATGCCGGAGCGATTTCGCTCTGATATTTTTCTTTCAAAACAGCAGCCATTAGTTATGTCCTCCCTTGCTTAAAATTCGTTTCCACATTTTTTACAAACACGGATTCCGCCCTTTTTATGCCCTACACGGGTTGCTTCACCGCACTTGGGGCATACGAGCTGTACCTTTGAAGCGTAGAGAGCGGACTCAACATCTATAAGACCGCCGGGCTCGCCCATCTTACGAGGCTTAACATGCTTTGTAACGATGTTTACCTTTTTAACAATGACCTTACCTTCAGACGGGCTTACAGCTACTACCTCGCCCCTAACGCCTTTTGACTTTCCGCTGAGTACCATTACGGTATCACCGGATTTAACAAACATTTTACTCATACTCGCACCTCCATTAAAGAACTTCCGGAGCGAGTGAAAGAATCTTCATATAATCCTTTTCGCGAAGCTCACGGGCCACCGGGCCGAAGATACGGGTTCCTCGAGGAGTTTTATCCTCTCTTATAATTACGGCAGCGTTTTCGTCAAAGCGAATATACTGACCGTCGTCACGGCGTACACCTTTAGTTGTACGAACGATGACTGCTTTAACAACTTCGCCCTTTTTAACCATACCGCTGGGCGCCGCTTTCTTTACGGTTGCTACGATTACATCGCCGATATTTGCATATCTTCTGCCTGAACCGCCGAGCACTCTGATGCAAAGAAGCTCTTTAGCGCCTGTGTTGTCTGCGACTTTAAGGCGACTTTCCTGTTGTATCACAGCATTTTCCTCCTTCGTACTGCAAAATAACACTTTGCTAAGTTGCAGTTATTATTTTATTAATCTTAATTATATCGTATATATCGTAACGATTATTTAGCCTTTTCAATTATTTCAACAACACGCCATCTCTTGTCCTTGCTGTAAGGACGGCACTCCATAATGAGAACCTTGTCGCCGACACCGCAATCGTTATTTTCGTCGTGAGCCTTATACTTAACTGTACGATTTACGATTTTATTGTAAAACGGGTGACGAACTCTGTCCTTTATTGTTACAACAACGGTCTTATCCATCTTGTCGCTTGTTACAATACCTACTCTCGTCTTTCTGAGGTTTCTTTCCATTTACAGTTACCTCCTTCTCAAGAACCGGCTTTTTCAAGTTCGATTTCTCTCTCTACCGTTTTGATACGAGCGATATCTTTCTTGACTGCTTTGATTCTCATAGGGTTGTCGAGCTGATTGATAGCCTGCTGAAAATGAAGATTGAAAAGCTCTTCTTTAAGCTCTGCAAGCTTCTTTGTTCTCTGCTCTGCGGAAAGAGCTTTGATCTCTGATGCTTTCATTACTGCTCGCCTCCCTCTTCTTCTTTCTTAACAAACTTGCATTTTACGGGAAGTTTGTTGGCGGCAAGACGCATAGCCTCACGAGCCGCCGACTCTTCAACACCGCCGAGTTCAAACATAACTCTGCCCGGTTTAACTACTGCTACCCAGTAGTCAAGATTACCTTTACCTTTACCCATACGGGTGTCGGCAGGTCTTGCAGTTACGGGCTTGTCGGGGAAAATCTTAATCCATACCTTACCGCCACGCTTTGTATAACGTGTCATGGCGATACGGGCAGCCTCTATCTGTGCTGCGGTTATCCATGCCGGCTCTGTGGTCTGAAGACCGTACTCACCGTAGGTTACCTTATTGCCTCTTGAAGCAACGCCAGTCATACGACCTCTATGCTGCTTTCTGTGCTTTACATGCTTTGGTAAGAGCATTATTTTCTTCCCCCTTCCCTGCGGTTATTCCTGTAATTTCTTTTCTTATTACGGGATTCACGGAGTACCTCGCCCTGATAAATCCAGGTCTTTACGCCGATTTTACCGTAAGTGGTGTTAGCCTCTGCAAAGCCGTAATCAATATCCGCACGGATTGTCTGAAGAGGAATTGTACCCTCTTTGTATGTTTCCGAACGGGCGATTTCAGCGCCGCCGATTCTGCCGGAAACCATAACCTTAATACCACGAGCGCCGAGTCTCATAGTATTCCTGATAGCTCCCTTTACGGTTCTTCTGAAGCTTACACGCCTTTCAAGCTGCTGAGCGATGCTCTGCGCAACGAGTGTTGCGTTGAGGTCGGGCTGCTTGATTTCAACAATATTAATAAATACCTCGTCGGAGGGTTTGCCGAGCTTCTTGGCACAAATGTCCTTGAGCTTGTCAATCTCCGCTCCCTGCTTGCCGATTACCATACCGGGCTTAGCGCAGTGGATGTTTATTCTTACTCTCTTGACATCTCTTTCAATCTCAATTTTGGGAACACCTGCGCCGTAGAGCTTTTTGAGAAGATACTTACGAAGATTGTAGTCCTCTACAAGAGTATCTCCGAATTCGTCCTTCTTGGCATACCAACGGGAGTCCCAGTTTTTGATGACGCCGACTCTCAGGCCGGTTGGATTACATTTCTGTCCCATTTAACTTTTCCTCCCTTTCTCAGTCTTCCGTTTCCGAAACGGTAATTGTGATATGTGATGTTCTTTTATTGATTCTGTAGGCTCTGCCCTGCGCTCTTGCCTGAATCCTCTTGAGTGTGGGACCTGCGGTTGCGTTGCAGTAGCTTACAACAAGCCTTGATACATCCATATTGTAATTGTTCTCAGCATTTGCCATTGCCGATTTGAGAACCTTCATAACAGGCTCGCAAGCAGCTTTGGGTGTGTACTGAAGAATAACCATCGCCTTATCGGCAGGCTGATTTCTGATAAGATCAAGAACAATCTGCACCTTTCGGGGAGATATACGGACATAAGTCGCTTTTGCTGTTGCTTCCATAATAATTTTCCTTTCGATTACTTAGATGTCTTGGAGCCTGCGTGACCCCTGAATGTTCTTGTCGGCGCAAATTCGCCGAGCTTGTGTCCTACCATATCCTCCGTAACATATATGGGAACATGCTTTCTTCCGTCGTGAACAGCAAATGTGTGTCCTACAAATTCGGGGAAGATTGTTGAACTTCTCGACCAGGTCTTAATAACCTGCTTATCGCCCGAAGCGTTAAGAGCTTCTACTTTCTTATAAAGGCTTTCTTCTACATAAGGGCCTTTCTTTGTGCTTCTACTCATAGGTTAATCTTCTTCTTTCCTCTTACTTGCCGTTGCGACGGCGAACGATCATTTTATTGGACGCCTTTTTCTTGTTGCGGGTCTTGTATCCGAGAGCAGGCTTGCCCCAAGGAGTACACGGGCCGGGACGACCGATAGGTGACTTACCCTCACCACCGCCGTGCGGATGGTCGTTCGGGTTCATTACAGAACCACGAACCGTAGGTCTCCAACCCATATTACGCTTACGACCTGCTTTGCCGAGCTTAACATTGGCGTGATCGTTATTGCCTACAACGCCGACTGTTGCCATACAATCCTTAGGTACATTACGAAGCTCGCCAGATGGAAGTCTGAGCAGAGCGTACGGCCCTTCGAGAGCCATAAGCTGTGCGCTGTTACCTGCCGAACGGGCAAGCTGTGCGCCGTTGCCGGGATAAAGCTCAACATTGTGAACAATTGTACCTACCGGCATATCCTTGAGCGCAAGTGCGTTGCCGGAAACTATATCTGCATTCGGGCCCGACATAACGGTGTCCCCGATTTTGAGACCCTCGGGAGCTATGATATAGCTCTTTACGCCGTCTTCGTACTGAATAAGTGCGATATGTGCGCTTCTGTTGGGGTCATACTCGATAGTGAGAACCGTTGCCGGAATATCGAGCTTATTTCTCTTAAAATCAATTACACGGTACTTTCTTCTGTTACCACCACCACGGTGACGAACCGTGATTCTTCCGTAAGAGTTACGACCTGATTTCTTATTGAGCGGTTCAAGAAGAGATTTTTCAGGTGCAACCTTTGAGATAGAAGAATAATCAACTACCGACATATTTCTCCTTGACGGAGTGGTCGGCTTATAATTCTTTATTGCCATTATTATTTTATCTCCTTTTCGGATAACTTTGCGAAAGGATGGCGCCTTTCATACCTCATCATCCAAAATACTCTGCCGTATCGGCGGCTATTATCGGCGGCTATTGCGGCTATTAATATAGTATATATAATCTATAAATATCCATCCGTTACGGTCGTTACATCATATCGTTGAAGAATTCAATATCCTTTGAATCCTCGGTAAGTGTTACTATTGCCTTTTTCCAAGAAGGAGTGTAGCCTACATTAACACCCTGGCGGCGCTTTTGACCGCGTACGTTCATTGTGTTAACCTTAGCAACCTTTGTGCCGGGGAATACTTCTTCAACAGCCTTTGCTATCTCAATCTTGTTAGCGTCCTTGGCAACCTTAAAGGTATATTTTTTAATCATAATGCCGACCATCAATTCCTCGGTGATTATAGGCTTAAGGATAATATCCTGAGCAACTTTCATTATGCGTATACCTCCTCGATTTTTTTTGCCGCATCTTTGAGGACGATAAATGAATCGCAGTTAAGTATATCATACACGCAAATTGTATTTGCCGTAACAACCTTAACACCCTCTATATTGCGGGCACTCTTGTAAACCTTTTCGTCAACCTCGTTTGTAACGATAAGAGTTTTCTTAGCGGCTTTAAGCTTGGCAAGAATTTCAACCATTACTTTGGTCTTTATCTCCTCAAGTTCAACCTTGTTGAGAACCATCATTTCGCCTGCGGCTACCTTTGATGAAAGAGCCGATTTGATTGCGAGCTTCTTAACTTTCTTATTGAGGTTAACTTTATACTTCCTCGGCTTCGGTCCCAAAGCGACACCGCCGTGAGTCCACTGAGGACTTCTTGTCGAACCCTGACGGGCACGACCCGTACCTTTTTGCCTCCAGGGCTTTGCTCCGCCGCCGCTTACCTCTGAACGAGTGAGAGTTGACTGCGTACCCTGACGCTGATTGGCAAGATAGCTTACTACGGCGAGATGCATTGCACTCTCGTTCGGCTTGATGCCGAATACCGAATCAGCAAGCTCTAACTTTGAAGTTTTCCTGCCTTCTTGGTTATAAACCTGAACCTGTGCCATTATTATCTCTCCTTTCGCTAAGCTTTGACTGCGTCTGCGATAACAACGATTCCGCCCTTAGGCCCGGGAATTGCGCCCTTAATCGCAATAAGATTATTTTCCGCATCTACTTTCGCAATGGTAAGATTCTGAACCGTAACCGACTCGTGACCGTAATGACCTGCCATTTTCTTGCCCTTGAATACTCTTGAAGGACTTGAGCAGGCGCCCAGGGAACCCTGGTGACGGTGGTTAGGGCCGGTACCGTGCGACATTCTGAGCCTGGAGAAGTTCCAGCGCTTGATTGCGCCGGCTGTTCCGTGACCCTTGCTTGTTCCTTTTACATCGACCGTTTCGCCGACTGCGAATGTATCTGCTTTGAGGATATTTCCTACCTCAATACCGTCGATGCTCTCAAGGCGAAATTCCTTAAGAGTTTTTTTAGGAGCGACATCTGCCTTATCGAAGTGACCCTTCATAGGCTTGTTTACTCGTGATGCTTTAACATCACCGAAGCCTACCTGGATTGCCTGATAGCCGTCGTTCTCCACTGTCTTAATCTGAGTTACGGTACATGGCCCTGCTTCAACGACTGTAATGGGAATTACCTTTCCGTTTTCGTCAAAGATCTGAGTCATACCCAACTTCTTGCCGATAAGACCTTTTTGCATAGTTTATTTCCTCCTTTTGGCTATTGGTTGGCTTTCGCCAACATAACCTCGACGGCGATTAGAGCTTAATCTCTATTTCAACGCCTGCCGGGAGCTCAAGACTTGTCAGAGCTTCAACAGTTTTGTTTGAAGGTCTGAGAATGTCGATGAGTCTTTTGTGAGTTCTCTGTTCGAACTGCTCACGGCTGTCCTTGTACTTGTGAACGGCTCTGAGTATTGTAATCTTCTCGATTTCCGTGGGAAGTGGAATCGGCCCGTTTACCTGTGCGCCCGTTCTCTTGGCGGTTTCAACAATCTTTTCCGCCGCCTGGTCTACAAGGCTGTGATCATAGCCTTTGAGCCTGATACGAATCTTGACTTTACTTGCTGCCATTTTATTTCCTCCTGAAAATTATGGTGCGAGTACCGATTTACACCACGCACCCGTGTGTTTCTACCGCTTGTGTAAATAATTCCGAATGAACTCATCATTCGGACGCAAAATGGCACACCTCTGCGTACGCAAGCCGCAGATACCCGTGGTTCCTATCGGTTCGGACAATTAATAGAAATCGTCCTCATTTCGCCCGGTTTAAAATCGGACATACTCCGTATGAATTACCGCCTTGGGTTAAAGACGCAACCTCATACATCATCGCATATCTACCGTGAAGCAGGAAGTACCACATATATAAATAATTATATATAATACGCCCTTTTCACACGCCTATATATTATATATCGCAAGAGTGTGCTTGTCAAGCATTTTTTATATTTTTTTTGCTTTGTGCAAAGTGATGAAATTTCGGGCAAAAATTCGTTGAAATTGCACAAAAACAAATATTGTGCTTTACCGTTGTGAATTACCGCTCACACCACAATATATGGATTTTGCCGACAGCAACTGCCTGTAAAATTAATAATAAATTTATAAAAATAAAACCATTTATATAAATTTAAACCTTTACATATCTTTGATTTTTGCTGTTTGGTTTATCGGGAATTGTCATTTTTACAACACCTCGCTCAAGTGCGGGGTTCATATAGTTTTTTCTGAATGTTTCTTTAGATTTCAAACCGAGCTTTGCCATTATTTCATTTGCGGAATATGAAATATCAAATTCCATAACATCAAGCATTTTTATAACATAGCTTGAAAGTAATTCGCTATTGAGTTTAAATTGCCCTATTATTCATCAAGTGCATTATCAATTTGTTCAAGCATAAATTCAATAAAAATATTTGAATTGCCGTTTGTATGGCACTTTGATATTGCTTCATAATATCCGTCTTGGAATTTTTCTATTTGACTTTCGATAGGGATATATTCAAATACACTTTTCCATTTTGTTAAAATTGCGCTGTGCCAAAGCCTTGCCATTCTTCCGTTTCCGTCCGAATACGGATGAATAAACACAAATTCATAATGGAATACCGATGATAAAATCAGCGGATGAATATTATCCTTTTCTCTGTTCATCCAGTCAAGAAGCTGAGCCATCAAATCCGGTACAAGTGTTGCAGGCGGAGCCATAAAGATACATTCATCGCCGCTGAATACACCCTCTTCGCCTTTGCGAAAAGTACCCGACTCATCAACAAGATACTTTGTCATAACAGCGTGCATAGCGTTAAGCTCGTCAATACTGTAAGGATTTATTGACGCTAATTTTTCATATGCATCATATGCGTTTTTAACCTCTTATATTTCTTTCTTCTCGCCAAGCACCGAATGTCCGTCAATGACATCACGCACCTGAGAAAGCGACAGCGAATTTGCCTCAATCTTTAATGACGAATGAACCGAACGAATCCTGTTGTTCTTTCTCAAATGAGACTTTGACTGCAAATTATTTTGAAAATTAATATTTCCGATTTTTTCCGAAATACTGCTTACATATGACAACATTTTGTTAGTTATTTCAAAAGGCGGTGTATAATTTTCCAAACCGATCACTCCTATTCAACTTGCTTATTATCTTGCTTGCTATCTTGCTTATTATACTATAAATTAAAAGAATTTCAACGCTTTGCGCCTTTATTATATTGATATTTATATTGATATTGCTGATATTGACGGATTTTTGATGATTTTGATATTTTCAAAAAGAAAAAAGCGAGCATAAAGAATGCTCGCCTTTTCTTGGTGGAGGAGGGTGGATTCGAACCACCGAAGTCACTGACGACAGATTTACAGTCTGTTCCCTTTGGCCGCTCGGGAACTCCTCCGAATATTAAATTATCAGGGAAACGCTGATTAAACCGAAAGTGAAGTAACCAGCAGTTTCCGCTGCCGCAAAGCGGCTGATAAAGTGGAGCTGGTGAACGGACTTGAACCCCTGACCTGCTGATTACAAATCAGCTGCTCTACCAACTGAGCTACACCAGCGTATTTCCAACGCTTAAACAATATATCACAAAAAAAGGATATAGTCAAGAGTTTTTTAATTTTTATCCATTACTTTCCCCAATTATTTATAACCGATGCTATCATGTCGGGATCTTTGGTGGTAATATTGTCCGGACTTATCACGAGCATCTTCTTGGCAATACGCTCGCTGTCCACCGTCCAGACGGAAAGCTTATAGCCTTTTTTATGCAAAAGCTCCGAAAGCTGAGAACCTGCATATTTATAATTACAGTTAATTCCTATTGCGCCGGTTTCCTCAAGCAAATCAATAATCTTCTGCCTGTAATCGTCGGAGAAAATTTTAATTCTCGATGGGCTGTAATTGAGATAATAATCCATAGAAGCGTAGTCAGATTCCTTGAGCGCTTTAATATTTATTTGTTCGATACCGGTCAAAAAAGAACGGTCGAGCAGATTATATTCGACAATAAGAGCGTAAAGGCTGTCCAATACCCTCGTTTCTTTTATATCAAAATTTATCTGTATATCGTCGTCCTCGGCAAGCAGAGCGAGCGCATCCTCGAGCGGAGAACCCTCACTGTTTGTAACAACAATATCGTGGCTCATAACAAGAGTTTTATCGGGACGCTGGCGGATATCAATTTCAATCACCTGCGCATTGTTATTTACGGCAGCCTGTACGGACTCAAGAGTATTCATATCAGTGCCGTATGAACCGGTATGCGCTGTAACGGTAAAATCATTCACGAAAGCAAGAGTCCTTTCATCATAGGATTTTGTAACGGCATAATCCGCAACGCCGACAATCATTGCGACGGAAACGATAAACGATACCACCTGGTAAGCAAAATGCTTTACCCAGGTGGGGGTCATATTTCTTTTTAAAAATCTTTTAAACTTATTCCATTTAGAGATTTTTTCAACCATATGATAACCTGCTTTTGTTTATCTGTTGCTGCCCGAATAGTTCGGTGCTTCCTTAGTAATGGAAATATCGTGCGGATGGCTTTCAACAAGTCCCGCATTTGTGATTTTGATAAATTCAGCCTTGGTGCGAAGCTCCTCAATAGTATGACAACCGCAATAGCCCATACCGGAGCGAAGTCCGCCCATCATCTGATAAATTGTATCGCCGAGAGGCCCCTTGTAAGGTACACGGCCCTCAACGCCCTCGGGTACAAATTTCTTTGAACCCTTTTGGAAATAACGGTCGGCGCTGCCCTTGTTCATAGCGGCAAGAGAGCCCATACCTCTGTAAACCTTGAACTGACGGCCCTGATATATTTCGGTATCCCCGGGGGATTCCTCACAGCCTGCAACAAGCGAGCCCATCATAACTGCGGAACCGCCTGCGGCTATAGCCTTAACAATTTCACCGCTGTACTTTATACCGCCGTCGGCAATTACGGGTATGCCGAATTTATCGGCACGCTCTGCGGAATCATATATTGCGGTAATCTGCGGAACGCCGATACCTGCAACAACACGAGTTGTACATATCGAGCCGGGGCCGATACCAACCTTAACAGCGTCTGCACCTGCTTCTATAAGAGCCTGAGTGCCGTCCGCCGTGGCAACATTGCCTGCGATAAGCGAAATTGACGGGAATGCGTTTTTAACCTTAGTAACGGAATTAATAATATTCTTGCTGTGACCGTGAGCGGAATCGAGAATAAAAGCGTCAACTCCGGCATCGGCAAGTGTCTGCGCCCTTTCGAGAACATCGTCGGTAACGCCGAGAGCGGCGGCACAAAGAAGTCTGCCCTCTTTATCCCTTGCGGTATTGGGATATTTTACGCTCTTTTCAATATCTTTAATCGTAACAAGACCGCAGAGCTTACCGTCCTTGTCAATAAGCGGAAGCTTTTCGACCTTTGATTTCATAAGAACCTTTTTTGCTTCTTCTATCGTGGTACCCTTGGGAGCGGTAATAAGCTCGCTCTTAGGTGTCATAACCGTGGAAATTTTAACGCTGTAATCCGTCATAAAGCGCATATCACGATTGGTAAGGATACCGACAAGAGTGCCGTCCTCTTCGCAAATAGGCACACCGCTTATGCAATACTTATTCATCAGCGCTTCGGCATCGGATGCAAGATGATTGGGCGAAAGGAAGAACGGATTTGTAATAACGCCGTTTTCCGACCTCTTTACCTTGTCAACCTCGGTAGCCTGCTCCTCTATAGTCATATTTTTATGGATTACGCCGATACCGCCCTCTCTGGCGATGGCGATAGCCATACGGGATTCCGTAACGGTATCCATTGCCGCTGTCATAACGGGGATATTAAGGGTAATATCCTTTGTAAGCTTTGTTTGAAGCTTAACCGCATCGGGTGTTACATCCGACTCTGTGGGAATAAGCAAAACATCGTCAAAGGTGAGTCCCTCTTTTACAAATTTTGCACCGTATTCACTCATATAATATTACCTCCGTTTACTTAAAATTCATTTGTCGGCAGGCAAAATCACCGCCTGCTTAAATTATGTTATTTGGAATATAATAGCACTTTTCCAAAGCCGGTTCAAGTCTTATTTGACGATTACCGATTTTTTTGTACTCCATTTTCCGTAAACTCTTTTACCGTTCACGGTTTTATAGGCTCTTATGCGGACATAATATTTTTTGCCTTTTTTGAGCTTTTTTATTTTCTTTGAAGTATTTGACGCTCCTTTAATGGTAACCTTTTTTGCGTTTTTGAAGCTGCTGCTTGTCGAATACTGTATTTTGATAGCCGGTTACGGATTGCTCTTTCCAATTAACCGTAAATGATTTTTTGACTCTTTCAGCTTTTTGATAACAGCCTTTGCTAGCTTTTTACACTTGATGAAGTGGAAAAAGCCGCTGATGTTGAAGCAGAAGCTGACGACGAAGTGCCGGAGTTACTCGTAGCCGAAGCCGATGAATAGTCCGTAAGGGTCGCCACCTCGTTTGACTGCTCGGAATATACGGTTACTTCTCCTGAATTTACATAAGATTTAACCCTGAACCTGTAGGTTGTGTAGGAAGAAAGATTGCTTACCATAGCCGAGGTTTGAGAGGAATCAACGCTCATAACCTGCGACCAGGTACCGTTTGAAAGCATTTCTATAATATATCCGCTGACGCCGTCAACCGCACCCCAGCTGAGCGACACGGACGAGGAATTTTTGAATCAATCTGAACCCTTGCCTGCTTTGGCTGAATATAATATTCAAGCCAAACACTGCCCTCGTAATACCCGATACCGCTCACAGTTGCATATGCAACGCCGGACATTGTATTGTCGCTGTAGGTAAGTGTATAATCTCTGCCGGAGGTTAAGGAGCTGACCGTAACAACCGGCTTTTTCTCACTGCTGTCATATACATAATTCGCTGCGGAAAGGCTTATATCATAATCGCCGACATTACCTTTGAATATTTCGTACGACAGTACCGCCGTGCCGGAGTAATTACCCTCGCCGTATATGGTTATCGTGTAAACACCGGGCAGAATGCTTGTTTCACACTCAAATGAATAGTCAACATCGTCCTCATAATCCGAATCAAATATAATATCCGGCATTTGCTCGCTGCCGTTATAAGCCGTGCTTGTATAACTGAGAGCAATACCTGTTGTATTAATATCACGGGCGGTTATTTCATATTTTTTATAAATTGCTCCGGTATACTTGCCGATACCCTGAATAACATCGTAATGCGTACCCGGAGAGCAATTAGATGGATAGGAAACCGTATAATCCGTACCGAGGGTAAGTGAATCGAGCCAAGTGCTCGGGGCGATATTTTCCCCTGCGTTATATACGCTCGTTTCATACTCAGAATAAGCGGTCATATTGTTCATACTCAAGCTCCTTGTCGAATATGTGGAGCTGTAATTGCCCTTGCCCGTTACCTTGATGTAGCAATCATCGATAACGGAAAGAGTATAATCCGTACCGTTTACAAGCTCGTTTCCGAGGAAATCGGTAACCGTTGTTGAATACGGGTCGTCATAATCAACATTTATCACACAATTGGAAATACTGTAGGCATCGCTGTCATAAGATGTTGAAGAAACATATTTTTTATAAGTATTGTTAAAATAATCGTTGTCGTATTCATCGGAATAAAGCCTATGCTCGTCATAAAAACTGTCGCTGCTTTGCAAAGTGCTGTAATCCACAAGAAAAAGGGTATACTTGTCGCTGTACTCATCATCCCAGGTGCAATCGACATAATAATATGCGTCGCCGATATAGACAAGGCTCCATGCGTGGCAGCCCTCTTTAGGGTCGGAGCTGACAAACCTGACGCTGAAGCCCGCCTCTTTGCAAAGCCTGTAAAATGCAAGGGCATACCACCTGACAAACGGCACTACCCTCGGCAAATACCCCGTAGCTTGTATAATTATAATCCGGAGAGGTATCGTCGTTATAATCGCATATTTCAAGAATATAATCGTGAAATTCCTTTAAAAGCTCATAGTCGCTGACCGCCGACATATCAATACCATCAAGATAGGAATGTACGGCTTCGTTTACCTCATACTCTTCCTCGTCGTTTGCACGGTAATCAATATAAAGAGTGATTTCATATTTGTCCTCATCGTCGTAATATTCGTAATCCACATACACACTGCTCTATTGCCAAGCGATATAATCGCCGTCAACACAGGTGGAGGAAAATTCGTCGCTCATCGCATAATAAAAAATCTCCCACACGGTGTCCTCAAGCGTACTTACGGAAATAACCGACGACGGATAATCAAACGCCGTCACCTCGTCCCTTGCAATCATAGCGTCCCTTACCGCCTCGGCGGCGGAAATGACCTTTGACGAAGCGTTAAATTTTGAGCTTTGAACCTCGGCAAGCTCGCTTTCAACGGTTGAACTGCTTATCGAGCCGAGACTCCCCTCGCCCTGCGCCCATACCGAAAACGGCATTGACAAAAGCGAAGTTAAAACAATAACCGTGCCGATAAACAGGGATAATATTTTTTTTCATGATATTTTCTCCTTAATTTATTACGGCTCGCAAGCCGAACTTAAAAGAACCTCCTACGATTTTGCCGAGCGGACGATTGCCGCCGCATTCTGCGCAACTGTTTTTGAACCGCACTCTATGGTTTCCTGCGCATATTTTGCGTAAAGAGGAAGCCTCTCATTGTACATATCTCTAAGCGTTTCGCCGCTTTTTATCAGCACTCCCCTTGTGGAAAGGTCGCTGAGCCTTGAACACATTTCCTCAAATTCCAAATGCAAATAGATTATCTTGCCGAGCGACTGCAAATGTTCCATAGCTTTTTGCGAATAAATAACCGAGCCGCCTGTGGCGATAACCGTACCTTTAATATCAAGGGAGAGAATTGCGTTTTCCTCCGCACGGATAAAATATTCCTCGCCCTCCGTATTTATTATATCCTGCAAGCTCCTGCCCTCGATATTTTGAATGAGCAAATCCGTATCGTAAAATTTTTTTAAAAGCATTTTTGCCGCAACAACTCCGCAGGTGGATTTTCCGCTGCCGGGCATACCGATAAGCACTATATTTGAATTCATTTATTTACACCGACCTTTTTACAAAATTCCGCCATAGGGCAACGCTCGCATTCCAGCTTCCTCACCTTGCAAATATCCCTACCGAAAAGTACAACCCTGTGGCAAAAATCCGAACCCTTATCGCTCGGAATAATCTTTTTAAGGGCATATTCTATCTTTTCGGGGTCTTTTACATTAACCAAGCCTATTCTGTTTGAAATGCGAATCATATGGGTATCGACCACGATGCTCTCCTTACCGTAAACATCGCCGACTATCAAATTGGCGATTTTCCTGCCGACTCCCGGCAGTGTCAGCAAGTCGTCTATATTATCGGGAACCTCTCCTGCGAAATCGTCCCTTATCTTCCTTGCCATACCGATTATCGACAGCGCCTTGCTTTTATAAAGTCCGCAGCTTCTGATAATATTTTCAATATCTTCGACATTTGCATTGCAGTAATCATCAAGCGTTTTGTACCTTTCAAAAAGAGCGGGAGTGACAATATTCACTCTCGCATCCGTACACTGTGCGGAAAGACGCACCGCAACCAAAAGCTCAAACGCATTTGAAGAATTAAGCGAGCATACTGCGTCGGGATATTCTTTTTCAAGCACGGATACGGCTTTAAGCGTCCTTTCCTTTTTTGTCATTGCTGTTCTCTGTTTTATTCTTTACCCTGTCCCAATAGGCTTTATACGCCTGTTCGTTTTTATTTTCGCCGAATTGGTAATATTTTTTATCCTTGATAACATCGGGCAGGTACTGCTGATTCGTCCAGTGATTTTTATAGCTGTGGGGATAAATATAATTCTGTCCCTTGACCTGTGCGTCCTCGCCGTCGTAATGCTTATTTTGAAACTGTCTGGGTATCGGGCCGTAATTGCCCTTTTGAACATCCGACATAGCCTCGTTAATCGCATTGTATGCGGAATTGCTCTTAGGCGCTGTTGCAACAATTATAACGGCGTCCGCAAGAGGTATTCTGGCTTCCGGCAATCCGACCATCATTGCCGCATCGACAGCCGATTTAACTATCGGGATAATTTGAGGATAGGCAAGCCCGACATCCTCGCAGGCGCACACCATAAGCCGCCTGCAAGCCGACGGCAAATCGCCGGCTTCAAGGAGCCTTGCGAGATAATGAACCGCCGCATCTGGGTCAGAGCCTCTCATACTCTTTTGAAAGGCGGATATTATATCGTAATGCTCGTCGCCGTCCTTATCGTACCTGACCGAGCTTTTTTGCGAAAATTCACTTGCCGTATCGAGTGAAATTATCTTTTTGCCGTCAATTGTTTTGGAAGCGAAAAAGCAGTTTTCCGCAGCGTTAAGCGCTTTCCTGACATCTCCGCCGCAACCGAAAGAAATAGATTTATACACCCCGTCCTCAACATCAAGCTCAAGGTTATATTCCTTTGAAAGGAAATCGAAGCCTCTTTTAACAGCAGGGATAATATCCTCGCTTTCAACCGACTTAAATTCAAAAACCGTGGAACGGGAAAGAATCGCCGGGTAAATATAAAAATACGGATTTTCCGTAGTGGAAGCTATGAGGGTGATTTTTCCGTTTTCTATGTATTCAAGCAGAGTTTGCTGCTGCCTTTTATTGAAATACTGTATCTCGTCAAGATAAAGCAATATGCCGTTCGGTGCGGCGAATGTGCCTATCTGAGCCACAATATTCTTTATGTCCTGAGTGGAAGCCGTTGTGCCGTTTAAACGGCGAAGCGATTTATCCGCAGAATTTGCTATTATTGAAGCGACCGTGGTTTTGCCCACGCCGCTCGGCCCGTAAAATATGAGATTGGGCGTTTCGCCCGATTCGATAAGACTTCTTAGCGCCTTGCCGGGTAAAAGCAAATGCTTTTGCCCCACCACATCGTCAAGCGAAGTAGGTCTTATTCTGTCGGCAAGAGGTTTATCCATTACCGTCCTCCGTATTCCTTTTCAAATTCTCTTTTTTTGTTATCAATCGAATATATACAGCCGCAAAAATTTTGCCTATACAAATTATATTCCCTTGAAAGTTCTATCGACCTTTTATATCCCTCACGCTTTTTAAAATCGGAGGGGAGCCATTTTATATCATATTCATCTTGGAGTGAAAAACCGATTTCGTTTATCTTCTGCGAATTTTTAAGCGGGCTTATGCTGAGCGTTGTGCAAAAGTAATCAAAGCCCAAGTCACAAGCCGTCTGCACCGTTTTTCTGAGCCTAAGCTCGTAACAGCGAAAACAGCGCTCGCCGCCCTCCGGGCAATGCTCATACCCACGGGCAATATTTTCAAAATCGCCGCCGTTATAATCACAGTCGTAAAAATCGACCTTATTGGCAAGCGGCATTGAAGATATAAGCCTTGTAAGCTCACGCTTTCTCTTTTCATATTCCTTAACGGGAGAAATGTTGGAGTTATAATAAAAAACGGTTATTTTAAAATATTTTGACAAATATTCAATCGTATAGCTGGTACACGGAGCGCAGCAGCAATGCAGGAAAAGAGAGGGCAAAAAGTCCTCTCTTTGATTTACTTCAATTATTTTGTCAAGCTCTTTTTGATAATTAATCTTATTCATCTGCTTAAATAATTTTTGGGGTTGACTCTTGTTCCGTCAAGTCTGACTTCAAAATGGCAATGAGGCCCGGTGGAGTTGCCAGTTGAACCGCTCTTTGCAATCGTTTCGCCCTTTTGCACGGTATCGCCGACGGAAACGAGTACTGACGAATTGTGCGCATAAAGGGTTACAACCGAACGGCCCGACTTATCGGTACCGTGGTAAATCATAACATAATAGCCGTAACTGTAGCTAAGTCTCTTAACGGTGATGACAATACCCTTTTGAGCCGCCACAACCTTTGAGCCTGTCGAGCAGGGGAAATCAATACCGCCGTGGTATGAGCCGGAGGAATAATTCGGGAATCCTGCCGAAATCGAATGGCTTGAGGGCACGGGATATGTCATATTCAAAACAGCGTCGGACTTGGAATAAACATCTGAATCCGTCTGCGTTTTTATCTTACTCTTTGAGCTTTTTGTATCGTCGGATGCAACCGCTGTGGTAACCTTGTCGGCGGTTTTAAGACCCGATATTAAATCCTGAATTTCGCTTTCAACAGCTTCTATAAGCTCGCTGTCTTCGTTCCTGAACTCGGTATACTGCTTATTCTGCGATGTAAGCTCTGCAAGAAGCTTGTCGCTCTCGGCTCTGTCGGTGGCGAGAGAAGCCTTTTTCTGCGCAATCTGCTCGCTGTTGTTTTCAATCGTATTCTGTTTTTCCTCAAGCTCGGCTTTTTGCTCGTCAAGTTCAGCCTTGGCACTTTCGTACTCCGCCTTTTTTTCGTTAAGGCCGTTCTTTTTTGTGGTGATAACCTCCATTTGCTCCTGCACCTCGGCAAGAAGCTCGGCGTCGCTTTTTGAAACGGACTTAATCATCTGATACCTGGTGAAAAATCCCGAAAGGTCTTTACAACTGAGAAGTGCGGAAATAATATTAAATTCACCACTTATGTACATAACCTTGAGACGATAGCAGTAGGCTTCATATATACTTTGGAATTTTTCTTCAAGCTCATCAAGCTCCGACTGCACCTTTTCAACCTCGGCGGAAAGAGTTTCAAGCTTAGCTTCGTTTTTTTCTATTTCTTCGGTAAGCTCGTCTATTTCGGACTGTATTTTGGTATTCTCCTCCTCCAATACAGTGAGCTGTTCGTTAATATAACCTATTTTTTGGTCGAGAGTGTCAATGTATTCCTCGGTGACTTTTGAGCTTTTTTCAAGCTCGGCAAGCTTGGATTCCGCCTCGGCAAGGCTTTCCTCAAGCTCCTTTTTTTGCTGCTTGAGTTCCTTTTTCTTTTCTGCAATATCGGCGGCTGACTGAGTGGTGGTTTCCGACGAGGAATCGGTCGTTTCCTCCTGCGTGGCGGCAACGGTGGTTTCCTCCTGCACGGTTGTCGTTTCCGTTGCAAAGGCAGAGGTGGGCATAACAGACATAAACGCTGTAAACACCGCCAATATGAATGCAAATCTTTTCGTTTTCAAGCAAATCGCCCCAACAAATACAGAGTATTATAATA